>NZ_JBDOBO010000141.1:0-1813 GCF_047723935.1 Gluconobacter sp. | reverse complement strand
ATATAGACTATTTCATAATTAATTGTCTGGATGGACCATGATGTTTTTGGACGTGTCACTGGACGGCCCTGACGGTTCACGGCGTCTGGTGTCCTGACGGCGGAATGCAATATCACTATTTCGTGATGAGCTAATTCCTGTTGTTCTTCGATCTCTGATTCGCAGAAATTGGCTTCGGCATGGGCGTTTCCGAACGCCGCAACTGCTGCATGGCCTTTTTCAGCTTTTCTTCTACGCTCCAATTTCTCGATGGTGGCTCCTCGTTCGATCTTCGGCCGTCGAAGCCTGTATGTTCATCCGCCTTTGAAACTGGTCGGGCCGTACTGGATGTCGATGGAGCAGCGGTGTGTTGAAGAAAATGGACCAACGGAGAGGCTACCCGTTCCGAACGTGCTTTTGCATTAACCTTGAGCTCAACGCGTCGCCATGCCTTGCGGACCGTGTCCGGCGTCAAAGGGCCGTTACGGGCATTGCGAATACCAAGTCTAGAGAAGCCGGCCGTGACCGAACGCCAGTCAGGCGAGCCGTTCAAACTGGGCTGCAATGCCTCATATTGGAGTTCAAGAAACGTAGGTAGCTCTTGACCGCGTGTCTTGATCCGGGCCTCGCGAAAGAGAAGTATGATCTCCTTTTCGGACAATATTTTCATGAAAACCCTGACTGCTGCAGTGGCACGAGACTGAAAGCGCCTATCATAGAGGACGCACGCTCAGACCCCTTCAGATTTAGTAGACTGAAAATAAGCCACCAGAAAAATCGCTCATCCTGAGGAAAAGGATTCAATTTTTTTTCTGGATGCCAAACGATCGGGACCGGAAAGATCTCAAATGATTTCTGACATGATTGCGCTCTTGACGGGGCACCGAGCGGATATCAGGCGGACATCCGCCGGACAAAGAGAGTGCGGAAAATCTGTTACAGACCAAGGCACCCTTGGTGCGTGGCAGTGGACTTTTGAGAAAAATAGCAAAGCTCATCTGAAATGCTGAACCTGATGGTCATCGCATCAGCGTTTGCCTGAAAGGCAGGGCAGGATCATAGCCGGCTGGCGCGGCTTATGAAACCGATGGAGCTGCAACCAGCATGGGCGGGGAGTTGCATCCCGTCGGAGCGGAGGAGGTATTTTTGCTTTTGCAGACAAGGGGAGGGGAGCTGCGCTGCGGCTCTCGCCCCAGAGGTTCTCTCTGCCACATGGCAAGACCCTGCGGGTGATCACAGTCTTTTACTGGATCTCCTATGTCTTTCTCTCCCTCTGACATTCCAGCGCGGATTATCGGGCTCGCTCCCACAGGCTCTCCTGCTCATCCAAGGAGTGGTGCCTCCACTTTGATTGAAGCCTGTCTGCTCGATCTGCTAGTCGGCAATTCCGGCGGTGCCAGCCACTCTGCTGAACGCATGTGTCTGTGGTCTCCAACCGAACAGCTCACCGTGACGCACATTCCGCGTGATACGATCAATACGTCGATCTTCCTGCGTCTTGATCCAGAACTGCGGAATGATCTTGTTCATCGACCCTTTCTGGAGGCGATCGAAAACGAGCATTATCAAGGAAAGAAGCACGGCGCACCGACATTGATTGTACCACTGGATGGTCGTGTCCAGGGCTGGCTCGCGCCTTTGCCTCATGGGGATGATCTGCAAGTTCTGCGTTTTGACCGGCTGATGAGGGGCCTGTTTTCAAACCTGATTGTCGGTCACGATGATTACCACCGCATCTGGAAGCTCTACGATCCGCAAACAAGCGCTCCGTATCATCCAGCCTCTTTAATTCATGACGTGTTCGTCGCCGGCCGCATTCTCTCTGGCGTGCTGA
>NZ_JBDOBO010000140.1:0-2454 GCF_047723935.1 Gluconobacter sp. | reverse complement strand
CGAGGCCCCTCCCCCATTGCGTGAGGAGCGTGAAGAAGAGCGCCTGCCAGACCGTTCGGCAGATCGCGTGCAACGATGGTGCAATCGTCTGCTCGACATGTCCGCGCGGAACCGGTTGCTGAACCTCCCCAAGTCAGATCGGCAATTGATTGAACTCGACTGCCCTGATCCGGCGTCACTGGAAGACATGCTGGCGGAGATGCGCTCGGGCAGCAATGCCAGGCCGCTTCGTTTTGTCGCAGCGCCCGGGCTCATGGACGACGATGATCCCAGAAACAAAGCACTCCATCAGGAACGACATCATGAGGATGCGTCCAGAGCGTATGCGCTGGAAGCCCTTAAAAGACGCGAGATCGTCGTCCAGCGGAAAGAGGACAAACTTCAAACCGCACTGACCGAAATTTATCGTCATGCCCGAAGCTCCGAGCAGGAAGGCGGCACGAACGTGCTTTTCCTGACGATCGGAGCGCTGGCCTGGACATCTCAGGACAAATCCAAGCCCTATCTCGCGCCCCTCATTCTCGTTCCGGTCCTTCTGGAAAGAGCCAGCATCAAATCGCCTTTCACACTACGGGCTCACGGGGATGAAACCCGTATCAACACAACGCTGCTGGAAATGCTGCGTGCCGAATACGATATCCGGATTCCCCTGCTAGAGGGGGAGGCACTTCCGGAGGATGACGCCGGCCTTGATGTTCCAAAAATCATCGAAGCCTTCCGGCTGCACCTTCGACACATTCCCGGATGGGAAATTCGCGAGCATGTCAGTCTGACGACATTGAGCTTTGCGAAATTCCTGATGTGGAAGGATCTGCTGGAACGGAAAGAGCATCTTGCCACGAACGACGTCGCGAGCCGCCTGCTGGACGGGGTCAAGGACGGCGAGCAGACAGGTTCTGCCCCATCGAACGGTTTTGATCCTGCTGGTGACCTCGACGACGCTCTCGCCAAAGCCGATCTCGTCTGCCCGATGGAAGCCGACTCATCTCAGCTCAAGGCCATCGCACGCGCGGCAGCGGGCGAAAATTTCGTCCTGATCGGGCCGCCCGGCACAGGAAAAAGCCAGACAATCGGCAATATTATTGCCAATACGCTCGCACAGGGTCGTACGATCCTTTTCGTGGCTGAAAAACGGACGGCGCTTGAAGTGGTACGTGCGCGTCTGGCCAAACTGGGCATTGCTGAATTCTGTCTGGATCTGTTCTCGCCCAAGGCGAACAAGATGGCGGTGCTGCAACAGTTTCAGACAGCGCAGGCTGCGCTTGAGGATTTCCAGCCTGAGGAATATGCACGGACAAAACAGACACTGGATACCATTCGCACTGAACTGAACGCTTACGTCCGCGATCTCCATACGCCGCGTCGCAATGGCTGGACGCCCTATCGCGGAATTGGCGTCACTCTTCGTGCTCAGGAAACATCCATCGTCCGCATTCCTCTGGAATGGGCCAATGCGGATGTTCATTCAAAAGCCGATTACGATACATTGCTCCAGTCCGTTGAAGATCTGTCGACCCTTTATGCCCGTATCGGAGATGTTGTCGTCTCACCCAGACTGGCAGGTCTTGAGCAGACGGACTGGTCACCACTGTGGGAAGGCAGACTGCTTGACGCCGCCAATGGAGCCCTCTCCGCCCTCGACAAACTAAGAGAGGCGGCGCTGAGTGTTACCAAGGCGCTTTCGCTGCCTCAGAACAATCTTTCCTATCAGCGGCTTGAGCAGATCAGAGCGCTTTGTTCACATCTTCTGTTGCCCCACGCAGCGGCATGGAGCTTCACGGAAAACGCCCGCGAAACACGCGATGCCGTATTACTGGAACAGGCATCTGTTACACGGTGCCACGCTCTGACAGCAGATCTTGATACCCGCTGGAAAGACAGCGTACGCGCTCTTCCATTGGCTGAAACCCTTGCAGAATGGCGTACCGTTAAAGAAAAGTGGCTTCTGGCCCGTTCCATGGGGCAGAAGGCTATTCGCAAACGGCTTGAACCTCATGCCATCGCCCTGCCTGAAGACTGTGAAAACGACCTTGAAGCTCTTGTCGAACGTGCGGCCCTTCTTGAAAAGCTCGGGAATGCTTCTCACAAGACAAGCATCGGTCCGATGTGGCGGGGTCTGGAGACTGACTTCGACGCAATCAACGCCGCATTTGACTGGGGACAGGAAACACGCACCCGCCTTGCGGGCTGCACAGCCGAAACGGGAGAGCTACTCACTGCCCGCACTCATCTCAGGACTCTGCTGGTAGAAGGTCAGGATCTTCTGGCACCGGGCGGAACAATCCACGCATCTCTGACCCGTTATCTCGCGGCATTTGCCGACCTTGATGCCGCCCTGACACGACTGGGAAATTGTAGTGCCAGCGACGTTACCCGGCTGGTTCCCCCCGAAAATCCCAATTGGCTCGAACAAACCACGGACAGGCTGCGGGACTGGAAAGAGGCCACTCGCGA
>NZ_JBDOBO010000139.1:0-2488 GCF_047723935.1 Gluconobacter sp. | reverse complement strand
GAGCGTTTTAAGCTTGTATCAGGAGACCGACGACACCATGAAACATACGGAAGATTTCAAGCGCGAGGCCGTGAGGATTGCGTTGAGCAGTGGACTGTCACGCACGCGGGTTGCGACCGATCTGGGTATTGGCAAATCTACGCTGGCGAAATGGATGGTGGATTATCGTCCGGACGAACCGGGATCGGGACAGCAGGCTGATCTGGCCCGTGAGAATGAACGTCTCCGCCTGGAGAACCGAATTCTGCGGGAGGAGAGGGAAATTCTAAAAAAAGCTACCCAGTTCTTCGCGAGCCAAAAGCCATGAGGTTCGCCTTCATCCATAGACATCGGCATGAATGGCCAATCGAGAGGTTGTGCCAAGTCCTGCGGGTCTCGGCACGGGGTTACCGGGCCTGGACATCCCGACCGGTCTGTCAGCGTCAGCGCACCGATCTGAAAGTGCTGGCGCATATCCGTGAACATTATGCCCTGCGCAACGGCTCCTACGGACGGCCGCGCATGACCATGGAACTGAGGGAAGCCGGGCTTGATGTCGGGGAACGTCGTGTTGGTCGCCTCATGAAGGACAACAGGATCCGGCCCGTGCGCACCCGTCGCCACAAGGTCACGACCGACAGCCAGCACCAGTCTGGCATTGTGGCCAACCTTCTGGACGGTGACTTCCTTGCTGAAGGCCCCAACCAGAAATGGGCAGGGGATATCAGCTATATCTGGACTGCCGAGGGCTGGCTCTACCTGGCTGTCGTCATCGATCTGTTCAGTCGCCGTGTGATCGAGTGGGCTGCAAACGACCGGATGAAAAAGGATCTGGCCATCCGTGCCCTGGATATGGCGGTGCGGCTGCGTAACCCGGTGCCTAGCTGCATTTTCCACTCCGATCGTGGCAGCCAATACTGTTCTCATGATTTCCGGAAAAAGCTGCTGGCCCACGGAGTACAGGCTTCAATGTCTGGAAAGGGAAACTGTTTTGACAACGCCGCTGTCGAAGCGTTTTTCAAAAGCCTGAAGGCGGAATGGCTCTGGAGGCAAAACTGGCCAACCCGTCGTCAGGCGACCGCGGCCATCTTCCTGTATATCAATGGTTTCTACAATCCACGTCGACGCCATTCATATCTGGGCGGCATCAGCCCTCTCGCTTTCGAAGCCAGAGTGGCATAACCACTTCCTGACCGGCACAAAACCGTTACAAGTCCAACGCATCAAACTATAAATCTCTCTTTGTGAATCCGATGTGATCAGGTGCTGATGATCTGATTATCCTATTGTGGCGTTATTGTGGAATCCACGACAGAGGCACGGCCTGGGCACGATAGGACAGGTTGCTTTGTACAACGGCAGAAAATCGTTTGTATGTTGTCGTAAAAGGTTGTCACGAAATGCTTTATGGATATGCGCACGTTTCCACTTCGAGAAAGGATGAGGAAGGAGTTTTTGTTCAGACAACATCATCTCAAATTGAAGCATTGATAAATGCTGGTGTAGATTCATCGAATATTTTTGAAGATAGAGTATCTGGAAAAGAAAAAAGCCGTCCCGGTTTAGATACTATGCTTGAAATAGTTCAATCTGGTGATGTTATTATAGTGTGGAAACTTGATCGCTTAGGGCGATCAGTACGAAATCTTTTCCTTCTGTCACAGACGCACGAGTGCTCCCCGAAAGGGCGCGCGCGCGTCACCTCTCTCGATCCACTCCCGAAAGGCCAGAGCGCTGCCCCACAACACACCCAGACGCCCACGGGGACTTACGGTACGGCGAGACGCTCGCGCACAATCTGCAACAGATCAGCGTCCTCTGTGGAGAGGACATGCCGTGCAACCGGCAGTTTCCCGGTTTCCACCACATATTCGAAGGTCTGACGGATCAGATCGGACGGTGTGACGCCCAACTCCGCCAGACGGGCGTACGCCTGCTCCTTCAGTGCACTATCGATCCGCAGATTGATGGAGGCCATACTCATTTCTCCTTGCCCAAGACACGTAAAATACGTCTTTACAAACGTAAAGGCAAGTATCTCGTATTCAATCTAATTTACTCATAACTTGAAACGGCGTTATTTTCTGGTTTCTGCCCCCTCCCCCGTTTTTATGTCCGATAATTTCCCTTGTCGGACATAATAAATCCGGACACAAAGCCAGCCAAAAAAATCCAGATTATGAGGATAATCAACCAGAAATCGGGCTTTCTAGCCCATCGGAGTCCCACGCCTAACGTAAGGCAAATCGTGCCGTATCCTTGGCCCAGAAAGCAATTAAATTCAGACAAACCATCATTGCGTTGCCGTGAAAGCAGCACAATGCCGCACCATATTCCGGGATAATTGAGGTGGTCCCCATTTTTCGGACAGGGCAATAAGCTATAATCCGACCTGAGAGAGGACGGGTTTTATGGGTAAGGTTACGCGCAAGAAGTATGGGACGGAGTTCAAGTCACGGGTTGCCCTGGAAGCGATCCGTGGGGAACTGACGCTGGCGGAACTGGCGTC
>NZ_JBDOBO010000138.1:0-2601 GCF_047723935.1 Gluconobacter sp. | reverse complement strand
CCAACGAAGACTTCATGGAAAAGCAGGGCTTTGTCTCGAAGGTTCACAGAAAAAAAGCCGCATCTCAAGCCCATGCCCCGCCATATCCAGCGGTCCAATGCATGGAAATCGGTGATCCGATCACGCGTCGAGCATGTCTTTGCGGATCAGAAATCACAGACAGGGTTGTTCGTCCGAACCGTTGGCATCACCCGAGCCACCACCAGGATCGGGCTGGCCAATATCGTCTATAATATGCGCCGCTTTCTCTTCCTGGAGCGGATGAACGCGAGCGCGTAGTCCTCCAGCGGGGGACAACACCCGATCTGCTCAAAACGCAGACCGGATGCCATCGCAGAAACTGTCAATCAGTACGCCCAAAATCCAAAATCAGAACCAAGGCATATCAACAAACGGTTCTTCGATCCCTCCATCTCATTTCGAAAAAGAGAACTCTACCGCTCTTCAGTATTGGGAACAGAAAACTTATTCCAAGAAACGCTTTGAAGTGATATATTAGAATACTAATCTCGATTAGAGTAAAAAATTGTCTATTTCCGTCCTCTCACGTAGCGCCCTGTCTGATCTTTCTTTGTCTGAATGGCAAGGACAACCTACCGTTCAGCACTATACGACCTTGCTGCGCCTGATCGACGCTGCTGGCCCCTTACCGTTCTCTTTCGCTGAACCCGTCGTTCAGTGGGTTGTCGATGACAAGCCGGGCCAGATCACCTGGTACGGGACTGTCGAGCACCCGTTCCGGCCTCTGACGGACTATCCCCCGCTACAGCAAGACGCCCTGCTCAAAAACTTGACAGTCTGCCTGCAAAAGCTCCAGCGGGTCGCCAGCAGTCATCCGCAGAGCTACGCCACGCTTCTTGAAAAGGCGCTTTTTGTTCCGAACCTAAAAGCTGTTTTCACAGACGGAACCCAACTAATTTTGGCGCCGTGGGGCGCGCAGGATGCCACGCACCGGATTGATCCCGCACTCCCCGATACCTTCTCCCGCACCCCTCTGGGGGCTCTGCTTGAACCCTCCTCAAAAAACCCGGACTTCCTGAATATCTCCGCACCCCAAAAGGGGGCAACAGCCTCTTATCCGGCGCAAAAAGCAGATCCTTTTTCCGGTACGACATCGGTCGGGACCTCTTTCGAGGCGCGACTTCACGACGAGTCTTCTATCGTTACAGCGCCCTTCCCGGCTTCTTCCGCACCACTCCCCTGGCTTCTGCCGTTGTGGATACGCATCATTCTGCATGTCCTGACATTTACGGCATTTTTTGCTCTGGCTTTCTGGGCAGTTCTGGCATTCGCGAGTCACTCGAAACTCATCACCATGTTCGGTCATGTCATGTTTGGAACGCATCTATGAACCGCCAATTCCTGGGAAAAACCACTGGACATGACGTCGTCGCGCTCATGGCACAGGGCCAGCGGGTCATTGAATACTGGCCTGATTTCTGCCGCCTGCTCACTCAGCATTTTGGAGTTGAGGGCACGTCGCTGCTTGCAGAACCAGCTTTTCACGACAATGGCAGCATTGATTGGTACGGCGAAACTGGAACTCCAATTCCACAGGACGAATTGCTCGCACAATACGAGGCCATTAAGACAAAAATAGAAGCGCTGGGAGCACACCCGGAGAAAGCCACCACGGACACGGACAGAACTTTCCTCAGTCTCTTGCTCTTTGCAATCCAGATTCCAAGCCCAGACTATCTGCGATCCGGCCCGAATGGTCCTGTGCTGATTGGCTGGGGCCATCAGCCCGTGACCACCCGAATCGAACAGGTCGATCTGAAAGGCTTTGGCAAGCGCCCGCCTCCACGTCCGAAGGCCGATCCTCCGGCCTCTGAAACCAAGACGGCAGCCCAGCCTCCGGTAACCATCTTGCCTCCCCCCCCAGAACCGCCCGTAATGCGCCTCTGGGGGCCATGGCAAAGCTGGCTTCAACTGTTCGCCAAGCTCGCCGGACTGGCATGCATTCTGTGGCTCTTATCCCGTCTGGGCGGATGGATTGGTTCTTGGATCTGTCATTATCCAAACTTTCCGCTCTGGATCACTCTGCCACTCGTCCTGCTTATTGGCCTGCTGCTTCTCCTGCTCCTTCCCTGGCGCACTTGGTCGGACTTCCGGCGCGTTGGCCGTGTCGGGGCACAGACAGGAATTTTGCAGATCGTTCTGGCCTGGGACGACCTCAATGACCTCGATCTCCATGTCCTATGTCCCGATGGTGGACGTATTTATTTTGGTAACCGGAGCCATGGAGGAGGAATGCTTGACCACGATGCAAATGCCAGAACGACCGGAGCCGTGGCACCTACCAAGCGAGCCGTTGAAAACATTGTCTGGCAGGGAGCACCTCCTCCCGGTCTCTACACGGTAGAAGTCGATCCTTTCTCGATGCCCATTTGCCCGCACACTCGCTTCCGTCTGACGGTACGCCATAACGGGCACGTGCTTGTGGCCAGACAGGGCATCGTATCGCAGACACGGGGCACGCTGTCGGTCTGCCAGTTCCGTATTTCGTCCTGATGCCCATTCTCGATCAAACCGGACCGCTGAATACCGTTGGCCATACGGCTTTTCTGGCTGCCCTCACTCAGAAATTCGGGCCAGATC
>NZ_JBDOBO010000137.1:0-2775 GCF_047723935.1 Gluconobacter sp. | reverse complement strand
AAACATCTGCTTCCGTTTTCAAATAGCGGCGGCCATTATGGATTGCCACGATGACTTTGACCTTCCGGCCATTAACAGAAACAAAAAAATCCCACTCATTCGTCAAAATGTAGTTGATTGCTTCATTTTCTGTAATACGCCAGCGCCCACTGCTACTGGTTCCACCTACGTACTCAATCCTCTCATGAGGATCAGAGTGGTGACGCTTATTGATGCAACTAATCTGTGCGGACTTATTCGCCATTAGACGACTCTCTCTTTACTAAAAATTTAAGAGAACCGCCCTTGACGCTCTGCTCTTGTACCAGTCATAGAGACTGTGTTAGTACAATGTTGCAGATTCCACAGACGGTTCAAGCGTTTGTGGATCAAAAGGGGTTGGAGTACGAATCCAACCCCTTTTTTATGTCTGGCCCCTTATATCTTCAAAAAAAGACAGCACCAAGCCCAAATACTATATTTAGGGTCCTTCCTACAAAAAGACACAAGATATGGAACCAAGAAAAAGAACAAAAAGTGGCCAAAATCTGCCAATTTTGTCAAATCTTATTCCCTAACTTCATGACTTAAAATCATATCAAAGGATGAAACCGAATTCAGAAATAACATAACCGGCAATTCATACATCTAGCCGCACATTGTTCTCCGCACACATCTCAAGGAACACTCGCAAGGATGCCTCGCCCTCCTTATGGAGGCCGGCCACGCTGTCCGCGTAGAAATCCGCCCCACCGTTGAGCCCCAGGAACTCGCCCCGAAACATTCCCGCTTCTGGGTCGAACTGAATGACGGCACGATGGCCGCCAATTTCCATCACGTTGCTCATTGAGCGTCTCACTTTCAGGTCTCTGCCACTCGCTCGTTGCCTGCCTTGCATAGTTAGATACGCGCGTTGCTCAATTTAGGGCAGAACGTTGCATTGTTAGGAGGTAACGGGGTTACGGGTCCGCGTTTGGTTTTCAGTTTGGATTACCTTGCATGCCTTGCAGTTCCAATTTGGGTCGCCTGCTCCAACCTCTGCACTGCAATTCCGGCGACCACTTTCTATTGTACTGACTACCGCCCCTGTACTATGATTCCGGCATGGAAACCACGGCATCCGAACAGCCTATTTACCGTATCATCATTCCTGGTCTTCTGAGAGCCAAGGGCCGCCCCCGCTTTGGGAATGGACGCACCTTTACCGATGCCAAGACAGTGCAGGCGGAAAAGCATATTCAGCGCCACGCCATAGAGCAGATTGGCAAGCCATGCCTGAGCGGGCCGCTTCATGTCTCCCTAACGATCAACATTGCACCACCTCCGTCATGGAGCCGGAAGAAAACCGCCGATGCACTGGCAGGGCGCATACTCCCAACCAGTAGGCCAGACATAGACAATCAGATGAAGACCGCGGCTGATGCCTTAAACGGTATCGCGTGGAAAGATGATGCCCAGATTGTGGATGCCAACCTGTCGCGCCGCTACGGGCCGGAGAGCGTGACCGTAATTGTGGTTCGCCCCTTATAACGCTTCAGACGGGACCGATCTGATCCCATCGGTCTTTAAACTGCGGGTCGATGTAGCGTGGCGGGTCCACCCAGTAGAGTGGTCCCATTGGGTCACGCTTCATTCTCTCCATAACGTCTATCCGGTTGAGCAAAAAGCAGACCGGCGCATCCGAGCGCACATAAGTGGTAATCGCCAGCCAATCGAACCGTAGGCTGGATGGGTCGGTAATGCCGTCCCCCAACTTGACTGCATCCTGTTTGCTAAAAGCACGAGACTGCACGATCAGTGCGGGGGAAACACCCTCTTTCTTTATCGTAATCAGGGTGGAGCGTTCTGAGCCCTCCTGAGAAGGCTGGATATCCCAGTCACGCCGGGTAAGCTGCCAAGTGACGTAAGCCAAACCCGCCTGTGCAGTTCGTATCTTGCTGCTCACTTAATCCCCCTGCTTCAATTCTGGTTTGCCAACAGCCATAGTTGAGAATGCCCCGCTTTGGTCATGAGTTGACCAATATCTGGCAGTTGCACTCACCTGTTTTCGTTCACAAGGGTTTCCCGCTCTCGAAGTCTGAGCGGTTCATCGGGTTGCCTGTCCGCGATAAGACTTAATCTTTCGCGCTGGCGTCACGACCTAGCAGTTTGGCCAGACGAGCATATGCACCCTCTAGGATCGCTGCTTTTTTTAAAGTGTCATCATCAGGGACAATGGCAATCATCGCTTCACAGAGTGCCGTTACGATTTCCTCAGAACTGGCTCCAGCTTCTTTCTGCCGTTCAGCCAGTGCGAGCGTCTGCTTATACACATCTGACATTATGAAATATCTTTCCTCAGCCTTACCCCAGCCCCGCCACCATTCTCAGCAATGAACTCGACGCCTGCGGCTTCTAGGGCGGAGCGAATGGCAGTGAGGGTGCGGGGATGAGGTGACCGCTTTCCAGATTCAAAGTCGGCCAACGTAGCGACAGCAACTTGTGATGCCTCTGCCAATTCGTTGCGCGTCATACGGAGCATGGCCCGAGCTCCGAGGCATTGTTCAGATGTTATATCTGACATCAGTTCTCACACTTGACTTTATCCAATATCAGTCTTTATAACTGACTCCGGTTGAAAAGCCAAACGGCCCGCCTTGGAAGGTGAGATTTCCAGAGCAGGCCTAACCACAGACTTGAGGACACAAGCCAATGGCTAAGCATGCCCATAGCGTAAGGGCTCGCGCCTGTACATTCATTTTTTCCCCTCTGTGGGGGGAAGTGCCCGCTCTGATTTTCCCAGTTCTTGCTGCGCTC
>NZ_JBDOBO010000136.1:0-2865 GCF_047723935.1 Gluconobacter sp. | reverse complement strand
TGATCCGTCAGATCGCCTCGTGCCATGCCTGTTCTCTCTGCCCGTTATCCCACAGGCAGCAAGTGAATCAGATCTCAGGCTGATCGCATAGATCTTTTGTCAACGTGACCTAACCCGAATAGATTGCCTCTAAGCCCGGTAAAATCGCCAGGAAGGCATCGCTTATAACCTGGCGCATCCAGTGATTATCGGCCGTTTTCTGCCAGAGGATCGATACAGAATATTCTCCCAGATCAATCGGGGCAGCGCAGACTGTAAGGCCCGAAACGGCAGCAAGGCTCTGGGCGGCATGGATTGGCAACGTTGCAACTGCGCGCGTCCCGATCAGGAAGGGAGGGAGGGCCGAGAAATGTGTCAACGCTGATTGCACCTGCCGCGAATAGCCCAGATCCTTTAAAACGTGATCTACAATGCCTTCGCGGCCTGAAAACGAGACCAGAAGATGTGGCAGAGACAGATAATCTGTCAGTGTTAGCGGCAGTGTAAGGTCGCAGGCGGCTGGATCAAGCAGGCAGGCATAACGAGACCGCCCGATCTCCTGCTGCTGTAATCCGGAGCGCACATTCGGCTGTGCGACAACGGCAAAGTCGATTTCGTCCGCTTCAAAAAGGGCCTCCACGCGGTGTGTGTTAGCCTGCCTGAATGTCACTGAAACACGAGGCGCTT
Source organism: Gluconobacter sp. (assembly GCF_047723935.1). Lineage (NCBI taxonomy): Bacteria > Pseudomonadati > Pseudomonadota > Alphaproteobacteria > Acetobacterales > Acetobacteraceae > Gluconobacter > Gluconobacter sp. The sequence goes on along the minus strand of NZ_JBDOBO010000136.1, from coordinate 2,199 downwards.
CTTCTGCCAGCCGTCTTGTAATCAGCGGCCCAATTGCAATCTGGAAATCGTCAGACATCCCTATGGAAAAATGTTGTCGGCTGGTTGCGGGATCAAAGGCAGTAACCGTCGAGAATGCGTTCTGGATCAGAGCGACCCCGCCCTGAATCGGCTCCGCCATGGCGATTGCCCGAAGTGTCGGCTGCATACCGCCACGGTTGCGGACGAACAAAGGGTCATCCGCAGCTTCCCTCAGGCGGGCCAGAGAGGCGCTGACGGCTGACTGACTCAGTGACAATCGCTTTGCCGCTCGGGAGACGCTGCGTTCTTCCCAGAGCGCCAGAAAAGTAGTCGTCAGATTAAAATCAAGACGTGAGATATCGACCATAGTGATTTTGACTATCAAAACAATCAATTTGCCCGATAATGCAGGAAAGTCCACTCTCCCCGTCATTGCAATACACTACATCCATGAGAGATCCGGACATGAGCCAGCATCGCGTCGCCGTTATCCAGGCAGGAACCAGTCTCTTCGACACCCCTTGCACACTCGATCGGATGGAGGCCCATTGCGAAGCCGCAGCAGCGCAGGGTGTGGAGCTGGCAGTTTTTCCTGAAGCCTATGTTGGCGGATATCCAAAAGGTCTGAACTTCGGCGCTGTTCTGGGAAGCCGCTTTCCTGAAGGGCGTGAGGATTATCTTCGATACTGGAAGTCAGCCATTGACGTTCCGGGAGCAGAAACAGCGCAGATCGGCTCTTTCGCAGCGAAGATGAAAGCCCATGTTGTTGTTGGGGTTATCGAACGTGATGGGGCGACGTTGTATTGTACGGCGCTCTTTTTTGGGCCAGATGGGGCGCTTCTTGGCAAACACCGCAAGCTGATGCCGACCGGCACCGAACGACTGGTCTGGGGACAGGGAGACGGTTCGACCATTCCGGTATTCGAAACAGAGATTGGGCGTATCGGGGCTGCGATCTGTTGGGAAAATTACATGCCCGACTTACGTCAGAGTATGTATGCCCGGGGTATCAATCTCTGGTGTGCGCCTACGGTGGATGAGCGCGATATCTGGCAGGCTTCCATGCGGCATATTGCCTATGAAGGACGGACGTTTGTGCTCAGTGCCTGTCAGTACATGACGCGCGCGGATGCGCCGGAAAATTATACCTGCCATCAGGGTAACAACCCGGAAACCGCTCTCATTCGTGGCGGAAGCGTGATCGTCAATCCGCTCGGAGAAATCATCGCAGGCCCGATCTATGATCGTGAAGCCATCCTTACGGCGGATATTGATCTGGATGATGTCATCCGGGGGAAATATGATCTCGACGTAGCGGGGCATTATGCCCGTCCTGATATCTTCAGTTTACAGGTTAACAACGCCTGTCAAAATCCGGTATCGGTCTCTGCGCCAGAGATTGATGCTCCACTTCCCACGATGAAGATCGAATAAAATGGCTGCTGCCTCTATCGCCTGGCCGTAGCTACTGAGGCCTTCTCTTTAAATATCACGGCACAGTCCGTATCTGGTGATAGACTGCTATGGGGGGAGGGAACAGAAGGTCTGCTTTGTGTAAGCCACTGATAAAACCGAACATGCATATAGAAGTCTTTAGCGACGACTTGCACCTCATCCCGCTTCTTGATGTAATTTGTGCTACGTTGCAGATAAGTGACTTATCCAAAGTTGCCCGGTGAGCAGTCGGCCTGCGTTTCGACGCGCCTGAGCAGATTTTTTTTTGCAAACTGTGATATCGCACAGGTCATAACCAATACGTTGGGAGTGTCGACCCATTGTGGTTGAAGTCTGTATGACATGCCTGAGACCACCATCTCATTGTACGGAAGTCTCGGGCTACGCCGAAATACTAATTCGGTAATTATTACTTATGTCGCGGATCATCTTTTGAATTGATATAAGTCATGCCGAAAGGAGCGACACCGGAAACCTGTAAAATAGCTCCCCTGTCCCCAGCCTTCAGGGCGTGCCCCATATTCACCGGAAGATGTACGAACCCGCTCGCTTCCATATGAGCCCGCGGATGAGAGCATAATCAATCGTCGTCGATCGGCTCGCGGCACACCCGTCAGGTCCATCATCAGTTATTGGTCACATCAGGCAGATGTCTGGTGTAGGCTTCGCGTTGCTACAATCCCCTAATGGCGGTCATGAGAGCTTATTATCCTGTCCGAAAAATGGGGACCACCTCACCGGCAA
>NZ_JBDOBO010000135.1:0-2944 GCF_047723935.1 Gluconobacter sp. | reverse complement strand
TGCGCCTGTATAAATCCAACTAAAAAAGTAATATAGTTTTTTAACCATCGTATTTGGTGATATGTCTTTAGGTAAGGAATACTTGGATGCGATGTAAGCGCGGTGATGCCTAAAAGGCAATAAGCTTTGTTGTGAAGTTGCGTCACGCCCACTCAAAGCAACAATGCTGTGTTCTCTATCTTTCGATTAAACGAAAGAGACCAGAGATACCGCATTAGTCTCCGTTGCAGGTGCGGCTACAGAATTCACACCTAAAAATTCAGAGCTCCAAATGTGAGCCAGAGCATCAATAAACATGGGGCAAAATTGCGCCTCAGAATGAGCTTGAAAATGAAGAGCAAGAAAAATCAGGTGCATTCCCATACAGGTTTTCGCCTTGGTGTACCCCATGGCCGCCTGTCTTCCCTCTTGTTAAGCGCGGTCGCAATGACGCCACTCATAAGCGAAGCGGCAGAGTACAAAACTCATCCAACTCATCACCGTATAGGTACTTCGAGTAAAAAACTCGTAACAGCACCCTCTGCCGTGAGTAGGACACAGCCCTCTGAGGTGGTTCATCGCTCTGCTGCGCCCAACCCCTTCGTCGCCCCGACAAGTGAAACAATCAAGGTTTCCACCCGTCGACGCTCTGTGGTCGATCAATCGAAGGCAGCATTAAGCACTATCCCCGGTGGCGTCAGTGTGATTGACGCACACGAGGTTCTGAAAGGCCGAAACTTCACTAACGCTGACGTTCTTGCGTTCCAGCCAGGTGTTTTTGCCCAGAGTTCGGGCGGAGGTGATGGCTTGCGTCTGTCTATCCGTGGTTCCGGAATTCAAACAGGTACAAACTATTTTCGTTCAGGCATTCTGATGATGTTTGACGGCCTCCCCGTAACGACGCCGGCTGGCACGCCGTACGAATTATTTGAAACACTCGGCGTGCGTTATACAGAAGTACTTCGTGGCGCCAATGCGTTTGACTATGGCGGCGTACAACTTGGTGGCGCTATCAACTACGTCACCCCGACGGGGTATGATGCGGACTTATTCCAGGTTCGGGCAGAAGCAGGCAGCTTCAACTATAACAAGCAGCAGATCAGTTCCGGAAAAGTCATTGGGAAATCTGACTACTATGTCAGTATCACCAAGTCCTATCGAGGCGGCTACCAGCAGCAGACAGCGGCAAGCAGTTTTGGTGTTAACGCAAACTACGGATACCGCTTCAATGATAAAGTCTCTACGCGGTTCTTCTTCCGGTATCGACAGACGCAAAACGGATATCCAGGATTTCTGACGCGAGATCAGATCATTGATAATCCGAAACAGGCACAATCGACTTATGTTGCGCTTCATTCCAAGCGCATTCAGCCGGGCTCAAAATGGTATGGCAACATGACAACCATCCGGATTGACGATCATTCCAAGCTGGAGCTGGGAATTGATTATCAGGATGCTCCGATTGATATTGAGAATGGCACAACTGCGGGCATCTGGGGATACAAGACGATTGCGGGCGTGATCCGATACAGCCGGAAAGACAAGCTGTGGGGCCGCAGCAATGATATGCTGTTCGGCATTGATACCTATAGCGATCTGGACGCCTGGCAAACTACGCGGACCAGAACGTATACCGGCACTTATGCTGGCATTCCGCTTGGAACAAAGCTTCGACACGCTACTTACGGCGGAACGGACAACTATTTCCACATCAGAGACAACTTTGAACTCTTTCATAATTTCTGGCTGACAGCTGCAGGTGCTCTGGACTTCGTGCAGCGCTCTACCGCTGTGACGTATCCTACGCAAAGCTCTCTCGGCACCTCGGCCGTGGGCTTTACCCCGCGTGGGGGGTTTCGGTATGTCATCAGTCCGCATGTCTCGGTTTATGGAAACGTCAGTCGCAGTTTTCAGCCACCTAATGACTGGCAACTTCTGTCTGGCGCAAACTACACAACCGGTCCTGCAGCAGGCTTGACTGCAACGGGAGCCAGCCTCGAAAACCAGACAGCAACAACGTATGAAATTGGTACGACGGGCAACTGGCTACACAATAAATGGAGCCTCACATACTACTATTCCTCTGTGAGGAATGAACTTCTGTCTGTCATGACGCCCTTGTCACAACTTTATGGGAACGCGACCTATTCAAACGCGTCCCCAACCGTGCATCAGGGTGTGGAAGCATCTCTGGAGACGGATCTGTATAAATGGCCCGGCGGAACTCTGGGCTTACGTCAATCCTATACCTACCAGGATTTTCACTTCAAAAATGATGCCGTTTTCGGCCGGAACAAGCTTCCAGGAATTCCTGCTCATTTCTATCAGGGAGAAGTCCGTCTTGACCTGAAAAATGGCTTTTATGCCGGGTTCAATACACAGGTTTCGTCAAAGGTTTCAGGGTCTTACGACGACACTTATTTCGCGCCTTCTTATCATATCTATAATGCCAACATTGGCTATGAATGGCCTGGGAAACACCGTCAGGTCTTCCTGTCTTTTAACAATCTGGCCAATAAACATTATGCCTCCATTGTGGTACCTGGATATATCGCAGGAGGCCGACAGCTCTCAGTTATGCAACCGGGAGACGGGTTTGGTATATTTGCGGGAATTTCGATCGGACTAAACGACTAAAGATACTTCTCAGACCTCATCTCAATAACTACAAGTGAGACATAATGCCGCTAGATCCCTTGTGCAGCTAAATCCCAAAGATGGGGCGAACAGTATCTAGCGGCTGTTGATGCTAAGAAGCATCCTTGCCCCCCAGGTTCATGCCGCCACAACCTGTCTTGCAGGAACGTAGAAGTATTTCCAGATATCGCTTCTCCAAGACGAAAACCTGCACCACAGCAAACAGGAAATGCATTGTTTTCTTAATAATCCTCCAGAACTTGAAGCCTTATCGATAATATTTTTTATTTAATTCGAAATTATTGTTTTTTATTATATAGAAATACAG
>NZ_JBDOBO010000134.1:0-3199 GCF_047723935.1 Gluconobacter sp. | reverse complement strand
CTTGGTACCGGGTCGGGAAATGGCTTGAGCGACGGAATGAGCGCGCTGCGGAACGGGCTGCCGAAACCCTGCGCCTGGAAGCAGAACGCGAGAGCGAAAAGGCGGTCATTCAGGCGGAAATTCGCCAGCGGCGCGAGGCGGAAGCCGCCGAGCAGGCCGCCCTGCACGACAGGATGGAAAAGACAGAAAGGGCGGCGGCATGGCGGCGCGAGGAAGCCGCCCGCGTGGCGGAACACAACCAGCGCGTTAAGGCAGAAGCCGAAGCACGAAAGGCGCGGGCGGCCACTGTCGCCAATCCGCAGTCAACAGCAGGACACAATGCTGCCGCGCTGACTGGCGACACGCCGCTCGTCACCCTTGATCTGCCGAAAATTGTAGGGGTGTCGTATCGCGCCTATGAGCCGTTCGACCCCACCCTTCCGCCAATTCGCAAAGGGGAAATCAACCCCCTGAGTGGGAATGCCTGGGAATTTGGCGACGATCTGCCGGGCTATCCCAGCAAGCGGGGTTACGAATTCGAAGATGACTGGCTGAGAGATGTGGGTAGGCTGTTGCGCGCTAGGCACAACACAACCAGTTCCATGACCGAGGAAGAAAAATTCGCCTTTCGTATCGCTCGTGGGAGAGGAAGACTCTGAACCTTAAGCCTCTGCACAGCGTCACAACGGAATAAGCGACAATGGTGAGAGGCAGGCATTGTGCCCGTCTCTCATCAGAAGGTCTCATTCTATGGCTGATGCCAGTAAAGCACCCCCAACTCCCACTCGCTCCCCCCGCGCCCTGTGGCGCATAGGTCGCGGCCGCAGCGGCGGAAGTCTGGGCTGTGCCGTCATCGCACGACATGCCATTGGGCTAGGTCATAATGTGCTTGTCGCTGATGGCGACATCAATAACCCGATGCTGTCACGTCTTTACCCACCAGAGGGAGCACATGGCGTTGGCCGCCCGAAAAACGCGACACTTGAAACCTGTAAGGTCTGGCTGGCCGATACATTGGCGAAGGCGTTGGAACAGCACGCCTCGGTAGTAATCGACATGGGCGGCGGCGACAGGATTAGCGAGGAACTTGCGGCGGAATCAGATCTTGGGCACTTTCTCGCTGCATCAAACCTGATTCCGACCTACGCCTATTTTACCGGGCCAGAACGGGATGACTTCGAGCACATGCACCGGATCTGGGCTGGCGGCGCATTTCAGGGTGGCACCAGCGTGCTCTTCCTGAACGCTGGCCTACAACGTAACGCCAGCCGTGCAGTGGATCCGTTTGCATGGTTGCGAGAAGATCCGCGGTTACTCGCCATGTTGAAAGCGGGGGTCATTCCCATCGACATGCCCGCGCTCACGTCGATGAAGTATATAGAAGAGGAAGGACTGAGCGTATTTGACGCCGTCGACAACAAAGCAGGCAGGTCGGGTCGGCACCTTAATCCACTGTGGGTCCATATGGCCCAGAAATGGCTGAAGGACTTCACCCATAATCTGGATGAGGAGGGAGCCGCCGAATGGATGCCATAAGTCATTCCATCAGCAGAGCGCCAGAAGAGGAAGCGCGACAGCGCTTCCTTGCCAGCCTCCACGATGCGGGCATCGATCTGAATAGCCCTCTGGGGTTCCTGCTGGCCCGCTTGGGCGATGCGACAGCAGAAACCTGCCAGAGCCTGAACACGGCTGCCGCACGGATAGCAGCCGCCGAAAACACGGCACAGACCAGTCTGGCGCAGCTCCGTGCAGACCTGGCGAACGGACTGGAAGCTGTGCGGGCAATCCGCTCGGCAGGGGAACAGCGGATCAAGTTGGAGGAGGAACGGCTCAAACAGCATCAACAGGTGACCATCGACAAGATGATCGCCTCAATCATGGGAGGGCTGAAAACGGAGCTGTATGACCGGCTGAAACAGCAGATGCCCCATCACGAACGCGAGTTCTACCGGGCGACACGCTGGAAAGCGATTTCACGTCTGGCCCTTGCCGGGGCACTGCTTTTCTGTGGGGGGCTGCTCGCACATTATGCGGTGGTGTCGCATACGCTGGAACGGGCGCGCTACTGTGAGGGCCATAGCTACGTTACAGAAAGCGGACAGGCTTGGTGTGATCTCACACCCTTGCGTATCCCGACCCAGAACCAGAACTAATTTTTTGTGTCCAAAATGGCGCGCGTTCGGCGCGCGCCATATCCACCAATTCAGAACGGAATTTCGTCCACCGGGCCAGCGCTGCCATAGGCAGGAGCAGCCTGCCCGCTCCCAGAGGCAGAGCCATAATGACCGCCCGCATCGCCTTCCGGGCGGCCATCAAGCAGAACCAACTCGCCACGGAAGCGGTCAACGATCACTTCGGTCGTGTAGCGTTCCTGCCCGCTCTGGTCGGTCCATTTACGGGTCTGCAACGCGCCTTCAAGATAAACCTTGCGGCCTTTGCGCAGGAAGCGTTCGGCAACATCGGCCAGCCGGTCGTTAAAAATGACAACACGGTGCCATTCGGTCCGCTCGCGCTTTTCACCCGAGGCGCGGTCGTTCCACGTGTCGCTGGTGGCGAGAGAGAAAGAAACAATCTTCTGACCGCTCTGCGCATGACGCACCTCGGGGTCTTTACCCAGATTACCGACCAGAATGACCTTGTTAACGCTGCCTGACATTTGCCTGTTCCACTAAAAATATTGAGAAAAATATCACTGATCTGAGGGGCGATTTAAGCGGCTTTCAGCTTGGCCCGTTCCATCTGGACGTACTGTTCCGCCCATTTATTGACCTGGGCAGCAATCTCTGCAGGGGTTCCTTCCCGGCCGTCCCAGTCTTTGAGCAGGTCAAACCCATAATGCAGGGCGATATACCGACGGCTTTCCGGGTCTTTGGAGTAATTGGCTCCAAGGTAGCGTGCGCCATTGGGAACCATCATTCCATCGGCGGCCATCCCGACAAACAGACGTTCCACACCATTCTGGGGGCGCTGTGCATCATAGTATTGCCAACCGTGATACTTCACCAACGCTGCCAGCGTCTGATGGGAGTAATGGGCATCTTCCAGTTCCACAAAGCAGGTGGCCTTGCGGTTAGCACACTCACTGCACCGCCCGGCGCAGACATTCCCCTCTTGCGCAGGGGTGGACACGGTGCGTACACTATTCGTCAAGTCGGACATGAAAGCCTCTCTTTCTGTTCTGGCTAGTCCCGGTTTGGTGTTCGCTGCACCAGCCGGGGCG
>NZ_JBDOBO010000133.1:2242-3212 GCF_047723935.1 Gluconobacter sp. | reverse complement strand
CTGACGCGCTCTTGCGCGTCAGGGGGGTTGAGGAAACGCCCCGCTCCCCTTCCCCGCCGTTCGACATCCTTCACAGCAGCACAAGACTGCGGGTGAACATATATGCGACTGCACGGAGACCCCGCAGGGGGCTCCGGGTGAGGTTGGCGGCTTGCCGCCTAGCGAACCTAGTGTGAACGCACTCGGCGCAGCCGAGCCGCCCCGGATCCTTTTCCCTGATGTGACAACCGTATTCACAAGCTGAAGGAGGATACTCTTGTCATGACAATCTGTCATGACGCGACAAAAGGATATCAAGGGATGTATCTTCGGCAGACACTACGAAATATTGGGGTTTTTAGCCTTTTTACGCTTATTGTTACAGGTAGCGCACAAGCATCGGATTATGGTTATGCGACCATTTCTTTGAAAGATGGGATGGAACAAACGATCCAGCTTTCGCTAAACGGTCCGAAGCAGACGCTGACGTCCTTAGGGAAATCCATGTATCTGCCTGATGTGAGGGTCACCAGTTCAGGCAGCCCGAATTCGATAGTGACCTTACCGGGATCTGAGTGCTTCACCAACTGTGATCGTGTTGAACTGGAAGCGAAGGGAACCACGACCGGTCGTGTTATATTGAGCTTTAATGTCAAGCACAAAGATGTCCCGAGGTTCCGGCCCTTGCTGGCCCAGAGCGACGGATCTTTCTATAATCCTGAGGCGACAGGCTGGACCATAGAGGGGGCTGTTCTGATCAGGGATAAACAGGTTCTGCCACTGGTCCTGACATCCAGCGGAGAGCAGGTTGGGACCCTCAGGTGGTTGAACGGAACCCCTGAACAAGGACGCTAAGGTGGCCCGCCAGAGAGACCTTTTTGACTGGAAGCGACCGCGGCGCAACCCCCGGCAACATTCCCACCAGATTTATATTGGGGGCCACCGCGGCGGTTTAACGCCGGGGCAAAATATTGTGGGGCCGGTGTCTTAT
>NZ_JBDOBO010000133.1:0-2232 GCF_047723935.1 Gluconobacter sp. | reverse complement strand
GTGGTTCACCGCAACCCCTCACCACGCCCCCTACGGGGCCCCGCAACACACCCCTTTTTCACTGCACGCGCCCGCGGCGCAAGCCGCGGAAACTTGCACACCTTATTGATCTTGGGGACCACGGCTGCGTTTACCCGCCTGGGAAACATATGGTGGCACTGTTCCGATGCCACCGCTGTGCCTGGGAAAGTGAGTGGCGGGAAATGTCCAACGTCACGGAATGTCGACACGGCATACCATGCGAGACGTGCGATAAGGGTAATGTAGACATCGGAACGGGATGATATGGGACGTCCGTGCATGTTGTACCCTGCACCAGAAGATTGCGGCGATCCGGCAGGTCTCCCAGACGTAAACTCCAGTAATCCCTATGCATGTCAGCGTGAGAGCCGTTTTCTACTTCTTCTGGCCAGTTAATAACAACAACGTTCGAATTTTTTCGCGCTTGTCGTCAGGAATAAACCTGCTCTCGATGTAGAGAGGGTAGGTTTCGTCAGGCAGGACAAACCATGTGGCATAGCCTCTGGAGATTGGGTTCCCCTTTTCCCCTTCTTCACCATTCCAGCGTTGTGCAAGGACGTAACGCGTTCCCTCAGCATCGGTCCACTGGCCGAAAGCCATGGACCACCATTTGGATACATGCAGAAGATAGATCAGTTTCCACTTGTCCCGTGGAGAAACAGCTTCCCGAGGATGGAGGCCGATCACGTTATCAGTCACGGCGGTGGTCTCAATCATTGGCGATGTCCTGTGGAGAGTTCAGGGATAGATCAATTCCCTATCAAGGCGCGGGCTTTAGCCCGAATACTGGAGAGCTCGACATGGGTCACCCGACCTTTGCGTTTTGCGCCACGTGACTTCCAGTCAAGGGACTTGACCTGATCAGCAAGGGCAACACTCTCAGTTGTTCCCGCGATCAGGACTTCAAAAGGATAGCCTTTTGATTTTGTTGTGAGAGGGCAGCACAACAACAGGCCTATACGATTATAGGCCGCAGGGGACAGGACAACAGCAGGCCCATGGCCTGCCTGTTCATGTCCAGACTGCGGAGTAAAATTCAGCCAAATAATGTCGCCCTCATCCGGGACGTAATCTGCCATGGTTAAAGCAATTCCTGTCCGGCTGGCGAGCCGAAATCAACCTCACTGTGGACGTTATCAGGGGTTATGCCTGCCAGCAGCTCTGCGAGAGTACACTCTGTCGTAACAACGGGCTCAATGATGATACGCCCGGCCTCTTCCCGGACATCAACTGCCTGATCAATGCGTAAACCAACTGCCTTCATTACGGCTGAAGGAATACGGACTGAAGCACTATTGCCCCATTTTTTAACAAAAACCTGCATCACATCGCCTCTTGGGTATTGTGTTCAGAGTAGGTTAAGTCGACCAATAGTGTCAACAATGTATCAACATCACTCAGTGATATTATCTAGGCTCAGGACATATTATTTGAGATAGAAGATGAAGCTTGCCGCGCTGTAGTTGGCCGACATGTAAAGTGTGTGCAGCGATCCGCATCTAGTCCGGACATGCCTCAAGTCTTTCAGCTTTGCAATTCTTCTTCAGCCGAAGAACAGGCGGTAATATTGCGTTCTTCAAGCGATAACCTGATCAGGTTGCAACCATAACCTCTGTCGCCGATGACTTTTTTTCGGTTTCGTCAGGAAGAGCTGCCATCTGCGCACCTACATCTTTAATGTTACTGACCTGCTGTCAGATAACAGGCGAACAGAGCAACACTGAACATCACACACGCATGGACTTTTGAGTTCAGGCCGTCTTTTGCCCATCCGATTTGGTAGTGATCATACAATAATCTCCGCCCAATCCGAACGTGCGCAGATTTCATGTAGAAATAAGCATTGGGAGGCCGTATCGAAGCACTGGAAAGTGAATTTCCTTCTAGAACCGCCTCTTGATTTTCAACAATTGCCGTCTCATAATAGAAAATAGCATCATATATGAGGTCTTCAACTATGAAAATTAGTGGCTATACACACATCACATATGATCTACCTGACAACGGCTCCAGAGCTAAAAACACCCCATCTCTTGCTCTGGACTTTAGTAATATGACGCCCCAAGAAATGGAATCTGCAAGAATAGAATTGGGAAATGAAGGAAAAATATCTCTCCACCAAAGTACAGAAATGGCTTTAATGGATGGCTATGCGTTTATAGGTGTTAATGGTGGAAAACAGGTTGCTGGATCAACAAATATGTATTCAAT
>NZ_JBDOBO010000132.1:0-3232 GCF_047723935.1 Gluconobacter sp. | reverse complement strand
TTGTCGCCCGTGCGGGAGAACAGGAACTTGCGAGGGTAACACGCGATGTCCGGATGCTTGCCCGCAATGAATGGGGTGGCCTGTCCGGTATCCCCGACATCCTCGCCGCTTTTGTACTTCCCAATGACCCTGCTATTGCCCGTATCCTGCGCAGCGCATCCGAAATCCTCCGGCAAGCGGGACAATCCCCTTCCCTCGAAGGTTATCAGGGGGACAAGGCGCGCGTGTGGGCCCAGACTCAGGCGCTGTGGTGCGCCATCTGCGCGCTGGATATTACCTATATTAATCCACCCGCATCTTTTGTTGAAAACGGCCAACGTATCCGTCTTCCAACCCAGATTGTCGAGGAACGTCTGGCGACCTGTCTCGATACGACCGTTCTGTTCGCCGCATGTCTCGAAGCCGTTGGTCTGCGCCCTCTGATTGTTCTGACGCGAGGACATGCCTTCGCGGGCCTGTGGCTCGACCAGCAGGATGCGGGTTCTTCGGTGGTCCAGGATCTGCCTGGCATTCGCAACCGCTTGAAGCTCGACGATCTACGTGTCTTTGAAACAACTTTGGCGACGGCAGCACGCAAACCCAGCTTCGCCGCAGCATGCGAGCGGGGCGAGGCCCATCTGCGCGACATAGACGATGACGATCCAGATGCGTTCCGTGAAGTTATCGATATTCACCGGGCACGCCTGCGCCGTATCCGTCCCCTCTCCACCTCAGCAGCCTCACCGGGTGCCGACGCGCCAGAAGCCGTATCCAATGAGTCAGCGGGACAACCGACATTCGAGGCCCCTCCCCCATTGCGTGAGGAGCGTGAAGAAGAGCGCCTGCCAGACCGTCCGGCAGATCGCGTGCAGAGATGGTGCAATCGTCTGCTCGACATGTCCGCGCGGAACCGGCTGCTGAACCTCCCCAAGTCAGATCGGCAACTGATTGAACTCGACTGCCCTGATCCGGCGTTATTGGAAGACATGGTGGCGGAGATGCGCGCCGGCAGCAGTGCCAAACCGCTTCGTTTCGTCGCGGCACCGGGGCTCATGGACGATGATGATCCCAGAAACAAGGCTCTCCATCAGGGACGACATCATGAGGATGCGTCCAGAGCGTATGCGCTGGAAGCCCTCAAACGACGCGAGATCGTCGTCCAGCGGAAAGAGGACAAACTTCAGACCGCACTGACCGAAATTTATCGTCATGCCCGAAGCTCCGAGCAGGAAGGCGGCACGAACGTGCTTTTCCTGACGATCGGAGCGCTGGCCTGGACATCTCAGGACAAATCCAAGCCCTATCTCGCGCCCCTCATTCTCGTTCCGGTCCTTCTGGAAAGAGCCAGCATCAAATCGCCTTTCACACTACGGGCTCACGGGGATGAAACCCGTATCAACACAACGCTGCTGGAAATGCTGCGTGCCGAATACGATATCCGGATTCCCCTGCTGGAAGGAGACACGCTTCCGGAAGATGAGTCCGGCCTCGATGTGCCAAAAATCATCGAAGCCTTCCGGCTGCACCTTCGACACATTCCGGGATGGGAAATTCGCGAGCATGTCAGTCTGACGACATTGAGCTTCGCGAAATTCCTGATGTGGAAGGACCTGCTGGAACGGAAAGAGCATCTTGCCACGAACGACGTCGCGAGCCGCCTGCTGAACGGCGTCAAGGACGGCGAGCAGACAGGCTCTGCCCCATCGAACGGTTTTGATCCTGCTGGTGACCTCGACGACGCTCTCGCCAAAGCCGATCTCGTTTGCCCGATGGAAGCCGACTCATCTCAGCTCAAGGCCATCGCACGCGCAGCAGCGGGCGAAAATTTCGTCCTGATCGGGCCGCCCGGCACAGGGAAAAGCCAGACCATTGGCAATATCATTGCCAACACGCTTGCGCAGGGGCGTACGGTCCTTTTCGTGGCTGAGAAACGGACGGCGCTTGAAGTGGTCCGTGCGCGTCTGGCCAAACTGGGCATTGCTGAGTTCTGTCTGGATCTGTTCTCGCCCAAGGCGAACAAGATGGCGGTGCTGCAACAGTTTCAGACAGCGCAGGCTGCGCTTGAGGATTTCCAGCCTGAGGAATATGCACGGACAAAACAGACACTGGATACCATTCGCACTGAACTGAACGCTTACGTCCGCGATCTCCATACGCCGCGTCGCAATGGCTGGACGCCCTATCGCGGAATTGGCGTCACTCTTCGTGCTCAGGAAACATCCATCGTCCGCATTCCTCTGGAATGGGCCAATGCGGATGTTCATTCAAAAGCCGATTACGATACATTGCTCCAGTCCGTTGAAGATCTGTCGACCCTTTATGCCCGTATCGGAGATGTTGTCGTCTCACCAAGACTGGCAGGTCTTGAACAAACGGAATGGTCACCGCTGTGGGAAGGCAGACTGCTTGACGCCGTCAAGGAAGCACTCTCCGCCCTCGACACGCTAAGAGAGGCGGCGCTGAGCGTTACCAAGGCGCTTTCGCTGCCTCAGAACAATCTTTCCCATCAGCGACTTGAGCAGATCAAAGCGCTTTGCTCCCATCTTCTGTTGCCCCACGCAGTGGCATGGAGCTTCACGGAAAGCGCCCGCGAAACACGCGATGCCGTATTACTGGAACAGAAATCTGTTACACGGTACCACGCTCTGACAGCAGATCTTGATACCCGCTGGAAAGACAGCGTACGCGCTCTTCCATTGGCTGAAACCCTTGCAGAATGGCGTACCGTTAAAGAAAAGTGGCTTCTGGCCCGTTCCATGGGGCAGAAGGCTATTCGCAAACGGCTTGAACCTCATGCCATCGCCCTGCCTGAAGACTGTGAAAACGACCTTGAAGCTCTTGTCGAACGTGCGGCCCTTCTTGAAAAGCTCGGGAATGCTTCTCACAAGACAAGCATCGGTCCGATGTGGCGGGGTCTGGAGACTGACTTCGACGCAATCAACGCCGCATTTGACTGGGGACAGGAAACACGCACCCACCTTGCGGGCTGTACAGCCGAAACGGGAGAGTTGCTCACTGCCCGCACCCATCTCAGGACTCTGCTGGCAGAAGGTCAGGATCTTCTGGCACCTGGCGGAACAATCCACACATCCCTGACCCGTTATCTCGCGGCATTTACCGACCTTGATGCTGCCCTGAAAACACTGGGAAATTGTAGTGCCAGCGACGTTACCCGGCTGGTTCCCCCCGAAAATCCTGATTGGCTCGAACAAACCACGGACAGGCTGCGGGACTGGAAAGAGGCCACTCGCGA
>NZ_JBDOBO010000131.1:0-3505 GCF_047723935.1 Gluconobacter sp. | reverse complement strand
CATCTGCATTGAATATGGTTCGAAATAAAATGGATCATATTTATCAAAACATAGAAAATATGGAAAAGTCAAAAAATCAACTTCCTATATTGGGTGTGATAACATGCACGTTCGCTCCTGATGGAACGTCTTCATCGCCACGCAACTTAATTCTTTCGAACTCTGATTTTATCCCGGGAAAGAAAATACGCTTGCAGGCCGTCCCCCCAAAAGAGGAATTATATCCTCTCGATAGACCTGTGTGTCATATTAAGCTTCATGCATTTGAACAGACAATAGATCTATTCAGAGTTGTATCTCTTCTCCGACAATCCACTAATGCACTGAATGTCTACGAATCTGAATTTCGGACCACTGACACTCGCTTTGCTACATTCATTTAGAATAAAATTAAAATATATCTGATATTACCGGAATGTGCATTCTTCAATACACGAGTGATATCCAATTTACATGGCAAGAAAATGTAAAACATTGGCTAAGTTATGTTTCTTTCGTTCGAGGTGTCTCGTAATTGTCAATTGAGTTCGACAGCCGCCGTTCCGGCCCCCCAACTCTGTCGTTCAGAGGGATTTTGCGCTCTTCCGAAACTGAATGTAGGTGCACAGCATCTCTCCTAATCGAAATCGGGCTGCATAACCGGGAGGGTTATAGGGATGAAGACAAGCATTAACATTGCCTCCAAATTAAGGCACAAAACTCCTGATACGCCATAGGTTCAGTCGTCCTGACCCATGACGTACAAACAATAGCTGCATAATCCCTCATCCAATCCGTCCAAGGCATCTTCAAGTGAGATGTCGTTGGTACAGCGCGCGCACTCGGTTTCGTAATCAATGCTCTCGCCACACGCTGCGCAGGCGTTTTCGAAATCGATATAGGTGTGCCGCTTGCATGCTGGGCAGTCGTAGACAGGACCAGGTTCGCCGGTATCCTTTGCGCGAGCATACGTTTCGTTGGAAAGTGCGCGATCGACAGCATCAACGATCGCGTCATTCCAATTGGGTTCGGCTCCACAACTTCGGCAGACAAGCTCAAGCGCCTCCTGCTCCGTATTGGTATTGTCGCGCTGCTCGATCAGTTCAGAATAACATTCCCGACAGCTTAAATGCTTCTCCGCAACTGTCGCTGAAATCCAATCGACGTCGGCAAGTGTGGCGCGGCATCGTATGAGTTCCGCCTCGTAGAGGCCGCGCACCTTGAGCATGATCGCCCAAGCCTCGCCGAGTACTTCGGCCGGATGCGCACCGACCTGTTGGAACATGGCGACTGTGATCGGGAAAGCGCGAGCAATGGCCTCGCGAACTGCGTGGGCGGGCTGATCGGTATAACGATGCTCAATATGGTTTCGCAGGACGTTCAGTTCCTGAAGCCCCTTTGTATTGATCGAGATTTTGAAATCCTTGAAACGCTTGCTGAGCGTGTTGAAATCTACCGTCTGGTAGCCCTCGATCACATGATCGACACCACCTTTGCCGTCGGGCACAGGAGCATACTTGGCACCAATGACGTCATTAGGATTGGCAAGGGGCACTGCACGGATTAGTACCTCTTTCCCGAGGAGTAGGACGCCTGCGTAGAAATTGCGCACTGCCGACAGAGTGCGGGCCGGCGTGTCTAGCGCATAGTCCTCGATTCCCATTTTGATGGAAGTCACGGCATTCGCGAAAATGCTGCTCATATTGCCTTCGTTCATTCCGCCGTTCCGTTCACCGTCTTTCTCTCATTTCGCCTGATGTTTTGCATTGCGTCGCACAAGTTACTTGCGCTTAAGGATTAAATCGACCCGAGACGGGCAAAGACTTCTGCTTTACGAATTTCCTGCCCAAAAACGGACCTTCCGCACCTGAAGGGTTTCGGGCGCCGCGAGGCGTACGAAAGTCTGGGAAGACCGAACCCGCGACACCGGGACTCAGTTATGGGGAATTTGCAACTGGCGCCGCCCCGGGGGAGAGCCTGAGCCAGAACATACAGGTGCGTTTGTGGAACTGGAACGGGTTTTTATGACCGGATCTGCATGACGCGATGACAGAATTTGCGGTGCAGACAGCGATTTTCCCGGCTTTTCCGGTGATGCGTACAGGAGCCCCGGTTTGCCGGAGCGGAGCCACTCCGACATCGGGATCGGTCATGCTGTAATCTCTGCGGGCTGTCATGGTGATCCCCCGGCCGGAGCAGTCGCCCGGGGTGGCCCTCGGGGCTGGCACCATCGGGGAAGGATCTGGATGACGACCATCGGACCACCACAGCATGGGCACGGCGGTGGCGTGACCGGTTCGGTTTCCGGGACTTCTGGCGCTGGTGTGGACATGACATTCAGCAGTTCCCGCACCCGGGCGAGGCTGGCCTTGCGGCTGGAACTGGCCAGCAGGCCATAATGGCGGATGCGATGAAATCCCCGTGGCAGGACATGCAGCATGAAGCGGCGGATGAACTCATCCGTGGCGAGTGTCATGACCTGCTGCTGGTGGGCCGTGTCCCGCCGGTAGTCCTTGTAGCGGAACGTCACGCCGTTTTCGTTGAACGCCAGGAGGCGGCGGTTCGAGATGGCGACACGGTGGGTATAGCGCGACAGATAGGCCAGCACTGCTTTAGGACCAGCAAAAGGCGGTTTGGCGTAGACGACCCAGCGTGTGCTGCGCACAGGGGCCAGATACCGCATAAAGGCACGGCGGTCTGCCAGAGGGGCAAGCTGCCCCCGAAAGACCAACCGGTCGGCATCGAAAAGTGCGCGCAGCCGGGTCAGGAACAGGCGGCGGAACAGTTTGCCCAGCACGCGCACGGGCAGCAGGAAGGCAGGGCGTGACGAGATCCAGCGCCGGCCATCGGGCGAGAGACCGCCACCCGGCACGATCATGTGCACATGGGGATGGTGGGTCAGCGCCGAACCCCAGCTGTGCAGCACGGCGGTGATGCCGATGCGGGCACCCAGATGCCGGGGATCGGCGGCGATCGTCATCATCGTCTCCGAGGCGGCCTGGAACAGCAGGGCGTAGAGAACGGCCTTGTTCTGGAGCGCGATGTGGGCGATCCGCGCAGGCAGGGTGAAGACGACATGGAAATACCCGACCGGCAGCAGATCGGCCTCCCGCTCGGCCAGCCATGTCCGCGCGGCGTTCCCCTGACAGCGCGGACAATGACGGTTGCGACAGCTGTTATAGGCGATCCGCCAGTGTCCACAGTCCCCGCAGGCCGCGACATGACCACCAAGGGCCGCCGTGCGACAATGTTCGATCGCCGACATGACCTTGAGCTGCTGCAGGGGGAGACGGCCGGCATGGGCTGACCGCCAGGCAGGGCCGGCAGCCCGGAAGATGTCCCCCAGTTCGAGGGAGGCGGACATGACCGCCCCCGCCCGGGGATCAGCCGTCGGGCCTCGCCTGCGTTGTCGCCAGCATGCCCAGTCTATCGAGCGGACTGATGACGGCCCGCACGGTCCGTGTCGCAACTTTTGTATAAAGGGCCGTGGTCTCCAGACGGGAATGACCCAGCAGAACCTGGATCA
>NZ_JBDOBO010000130.1:0-3535 GCF_047723935.1 Gluconobacter sp. | reverse complement strand
ACTCTCACTTGATGTGAATAATGATTTAGAAAATTTATTCGATAATATTTATAAAGAAAAATCACTCCACTATACAATAAATCCAGGAGGATTTATAGAAACTGTTGCGGTGGCAATTCCTCAATCAGATACAGTAATTAATGCCCTAAACGACCCAAAACAAACTTTATATTTAATAGGGGATATCCGATATGTTGATGCCTTTTCGGGAAGGCATGTAACACAATTCTGTTTTGTGGCGGATAAACATAGCTTGGACCGGAATAATTCCCCTCTCGTTCTTGAGCATGTAAGAAGCTGTGATGCACATAATTGCTCTGATAATGATTGCAAACCGGAAAAAAAGGAAATGCTTGCTCAATAATTTTCTGCAGTAGCATCGTGATGTTAGGGATTACTGCCCCCGCTCAATGGTGCTGACGTAAGAATTCTTCGCTTCGAGAACAGCGGACGAATACTGTCCCGGTAGCGTGTAGGGCCCAGTCTCAGCCTGCGTGTCATACCAGCCGAGGGTCAGGCTCTGGCCCGGGACAACAGTGACAGTTCCAGTTCCCATGTTGCTGATCGTGATGCGGCAACCGGCAGGCAGGCCCCATCCGTTGGTGATGACCGTTGTTCCAGTGACGGAGATTGTAGTTCCGCAGTCGGAGGTTTGGAGAGAATATGCCGCCGCCTGAGCATTGACGGGGTGGTGGTATGTCTGGGTGTCGCCCGTGGTGAGGTTGACGTCCTGTACGTTAACCCCGTTCGCGACCGTTCGAATGACCGTACCGGTTCCGAGCGTCTGGACAGACTTTTTTGAGGTTGCGTCGTAAATAGAGCTTGCGACCTGAGACGCCGATCCAGACCCGCCGATGATGCAGGCGTTAAGCGCGCCGATGTTGCACGCCGCGCGAATAGCAATAGCCGACGGCGTGATTCCAGACCCCGCAGTTCCCGCACTGATATGGTCGTTTACATCAAGAGCCGCCTGCGGAACCGGGTTCCACATACCGACCTTACCTTTGCGGTAATCCTTGCTGAAAAAAGGTATAGGGGAATTAAAAAAGTTATTATCGTGCAGGTCAGAATAACGAAAATCGTCGTCGTTCCCCATAGGAACTTCCAGCTTCTTATCCGCCTGTGTGTAGGCGGAAGACCCCGTGACAAGCGGCTGCCCGTTCGTTTGATCGGGAGAATAAAAATTAGCCGGGGCACTCATGGTTAGGGTTGAGGTTCCCTCTCCAGAGACGATTACTGTCTTCTTGGGGAAAAGCCCGTAGACTGTCTGGCTTTCAACAACGTCCCCGTTAATGCCAGTCGGGAAGCTGCATCCACCTGGGCAGATAATTGTATTCATCGCGCCAGAAGGGATTATCCCGGTAATATCAATCCCAATTCCATCGAAATGCGCTCCCGTCTGCTGATCAACATACAGAGAGGCGCGTTCGTGGCCGTCATTGGCCATGTCGTAGGAAGAGACTTCTTTACCAGAATACCCCTTGAGGCCGCCGATATTCAGACCTGGGAAATACCCGATCGCAAAGTGCTCAAATTGTGAGTTCAGATCCTGATCAAACCCACGGAAGGCAAGCGCTGTAAATCCGGTCGGGCTCTTGTTCCACAGTGTCAGCAGGTTAGAGCCGGGAGCGTTAGACCACAGCGTCAACTCGTTCCAGAACGCCGAGAAATCAACATGGATGTTCGGAGATGCGCCATTCTGGGGGCTTGGGTTAATGAAATAAGCCCCGTAGCCAGCTCCAGATCCAATCTTGACCAGAGGCGAATTCACCGGAGCAATCAGATTGCCCGAAGTATCCATGTTTCCCGATTTGGGGATCGCGGCATTCGCTGT
Source organism: Gluconobacter sp. (assembly GCF_047723935.1). NCBI lineage: Bacteria > Pseudomonadati > Pseudomonadota > Alphaproteobacteria > Acetobacterales > Acetobacteraceae > Gluconobacter > Gluconobacter sp. Next base: position 1,701 of record NZ_JBDOBO010000130.1, on the reverse strand, counting down.
GGCAAGAGTGGCCTCAATGGCCTGAGCCCATTGCAGGACTGACTGATTGTCCAGCGATGTTCCCGGAGCGTGAAACTTGCTGTCAGATCTGGCCCCGCCCTGAAACAGGAAGCCAGGATTGTCAGCCCGTGCTGCAGGCACAAAAAAAGCGGCCGAAGCCGCCAAGGGTATCAGGACCAGAGATCGAATGTATTTCATGCGCCGCCCCCGAGGCTTTTGGTTATGATCCCGCTATTGTTCCAGTCAGAAACCCCGTCGCCCGGATCAGACGTTAGAAGACTGGCCAGATAGGCACTCCGAACCGAAGCAAACTGTGCGGTTGTTATTCCTCCAGGCAGTGCAGGCGCTGTCGCAGGATCTCCCGCATAAGCCAGTTCTGACCCATTCCTCCACCACCCCTGAGACGGGGCAACGGTCGGGAGAGACGCGAACCACAAGGTCATCCACGGAGACGCCATGGAAAGGAAGAAGTCTGAGACCGCAATCGTGACGGTCTTACCGCCCAAAGGGAGATTGCCGTCCGTGCGCCACATCAGGAGCAGATCTGTCGATTGCGCCGCATAGACCTGCATCGCAGGATCTTGGATGCTCGTAGTCATATTTTCTATCCAGTAACCAGAGGCGCCCCGGAAGCATCCGGAAAACAGACGCCCCCCAGTGCAAGCACGTTCGGTGCAAAAGCCGGGAGCGCGGGCACGATCAGGGACGCTGCCGTCTGAACGTTAAGACTGACTGATACCGTGAGGCTTTCACCAGCAGCCGTGCGCACCGTCACAAGGACGGACTGGAGACCAGGAGACAGCCACTTGATCCAGGCCGTCACCACCCCTCCAAAGATCGAGGACCACGCGATCTCCGCGCCGTCCACCGCAAATACCGTTTCCACGATTTTGCCGCCGCAGGACATGAGTCCCGAGAAATCGACGCTGTAATCAGCAGCGCCGTTCAGAGCAGCATTTGGCCAGCACAACATTACGTCAGAACTAATGCCCCTTAGTCGTAATGATGGAGGAATGTCAGCTCTTACAATCCGCTGGCAGGGCGTCCACGTCATGCGCTGTCCGCCGTATAGATGCTTCCGATCGGGTATTTTCTGTCAGGATCTGCAACAGCAACCTGGCCACTTGAAGTGGTCGGCTCTGCACCCGGTGGACAGACTATGTTGTTCACCACATATCCAGCCGGCATCCCATTCTGAGCGGACGTCAGATAGATGGCATATATCTCAGAAGTCATAGATCACTTCCCCCGCAGTTCCAGAGCCGCCATTGCTGGTGCCGGTGCCGCCCGAACCTCCGCCGCCAGATTGTCCGGATATGCCCGCCGTGTTCTGGCCTGTGACCTGCACGAACGATTTGCCAAACGATGAACCGCCTATTCCGCCCCATCCTTGGCTGACACCGGCGTAAATACCGTAGCCGCCGCCTGCGCCATCCTCTGCGGCATACCCAACGGCAGTTGTTACCTTGAATGTGCCGCCGACACCGCCAGCGCTAACGCTTCCTTCGGTCGCATTCGCTCCGCCACTGCCTCCTGTGACGCGAGCTACTTCGACGCCAGAGACGTACAGGATCGTGTCACCACCCTGTGTGCCGGATGTTCCATTATTGACGCCAGCAGAGCCGCCAGCGCCGACGACCCATGAGACGTTGTTGCCGGGTTGGACCGAAATGATGACTTCGCCCCAGCCTCCGCCACCAC
>NZ_JBDOBO010000129.1:0-3671 GCF_047723935.1 Gluconobacter sp. | reverse complement strand
CCGTATTTCTCCTGGATTAAAATATGAGCCACATGAACTCATCCAAGTGGTTTGGAGGCTCTGTATGGAGGTACATGGGCCTGTCCAAAATCTAAGTTTGGAATTTTTGGTAAATCAGTCGGGAGTACTTTCAAGAATGCCAAACGCAACAGGATTATCCGTTGTGTTTTCGGAATTTGATTTTTCGTGCACTGAAATTCGAGACGTATTTCCACGATTGTCCAATTTGGGGGCCAGTTCATTAGGTGAAGATTCCGACATGTGCGGTGACACGCTGGATGAAGCAATCCGGGACGGACCGAGAGGGCGTAACCTTCAGTTTAACCTGGAGGCAATCCAGGACTGCAGAAGCTTTTGGGCTTTACCAATAAGGAAATTGATCGGATCACGCAGACATGGGTTCTGCTTTCGGTCGACCCGAAAGCAGATGTTGAAGAGCCGCCAAACTGGGGGCGATATTCAACGTATAGAGCCTTCTGGGAAGCCGTTTTAAGGGCGTTCGTGACGCATGTCGAAGTACAGAAACATATGGATGTTTGATTTCGGTCCGTGAACGGGGTCAGCTACTGATCGGGCAAAATCCCGGAAAATAAAATAACCTGCGATGCCATAAAAAGCTGGCCAGCCGACCGCTCTGAAAACCTATAATGTGATTACTCCTGCAACCCGAGTGACGACGTTTCCTCCAATCCAGATATCATCGCCATCTTTCACTACGAAGACGCGCCCGGCTCTGTGTAATGTGGTGCCCTGAGTGGCCACATATTGTGCTGGCGCGACCCCGCTTTCGATCAGCCATTGGGCCATAGCGGCGTTCAGGCTGCCTGTCACAGGGTCTTCCCACCCTTGCCCGTCTCCGACAAAAGCCCTCACCTCAAACTGGACGTCTGCCCCATCGTGCAGATCGTCCCACGCTCCTACAACGCCCAAGTACTGCCCTCTTAGCTTCTGCCAGTCGGGCTGAATGGCCAGAATGTCCCGGCGGCTGCGTAAGCGAAGAGCCATCCATCCGGGGCCATTATCCGCCCATTGTGCATCGAGAATATCCCCAGGTAACAAACGTAAACCCGCAAGAGCATTCGCCAGGTCATTCTGTCCGACAGGACCAGTCCGACGCCTTGGTGGAGCAGCAAAGGATAATTGATTGGTCTGTCTGCGCACTGGAACAAGACCCGCACCGCATTCCTGCATGATCACATCAGATTTCGACACGCCTCCAAGAGACTGCCAGACAAATGCGCTTCCGAGTGTCGGATGACCGGCAAAAGGCAACTCGGTGTGTGGTGTGAATATCCGCACACGATAATCGGCATTAGGATGCGTTGGCTTGAGAAGAAAGGTCGTCTCGCTGAGATTGGTCCAGTTCGCGATCTGGGCCATCTGGCTATCGGATAATCCGTCCGCCCCTGCAATTACGGCGAGAGGATTGCCCCGAAAGGGCTCGGCGGAAAAAACGTCTACCTGTCGGAAAGGGAGATCCATTGTCAGGGTTCCTGCGTTCTTGGGCCGACCCATGGATCGATTGCGGCAGCCAGATGTGTCAGTGTCGGATTGTGAAAGGCCGCTACTGTTCGGTTAAAGGTTTCATGATGGCAGTCTGAGCGTATGATCAACTCTTGCGTCGGGATAGAAAGACCGTTCATCGCGCCGCAGGCTTTCAGTGCGGCTTTGTCGATCCTGACCAGAAGGCGGCTTGCTCTGACGGGATCGCTCAGATCCTGACGGTCATAAGACACAGAGACCGTATCAGGACTCTCTTCGGCTTCCTGAGCTACAGCAGGCTCATGAATGGCCATGAGCAGCAATAGTCCCGTGAAGATGACACAGAGCACTCCCAGCGCCTGCACTATCTCCGGGACTTGTGGAAAGATGCGGACTTCAGGTCGTAGGCGTGCGATGTCCATGGCTGATTGCGACATAGGATAGCCTTATTGTTATAGTACAATACAGACGAATCGATTCGATTGTTATAGATTGACAACTCTCTCAAAGAGTTCAATCACTATATTGTCCTATTCCAATGATGTTGATGGAGCCCGCTATGTGGCAACCTGCACTACAATCCGGTCCCAAGCCGCTCTATGAGCGGCTGGTTCTGGCGATGGCGCAGGATATCAAAACGGGGCAGCTTGCTCCTGGCGCAAAGCTGCCACCCCAGCGTGATCTGGCATTTCGGCTGGGGGTCAGCGTTGGAAGCGTGACACGGGCCTATGCGGAAGCGGAACGACGAGGACTGTTGTCCGCTCATGTTGGACGCGGATCATTCGTACGGGGTGCATTGCCAGCTGTTCCGGATGTTCCCACCATTGAGCGTGGTTCTGTCACGGGACAAAGCAGAAGCGGTCTGATCGACCTACGGTGCAATACGCCCCCCCCTGTGCCTCTGATGGCGGAGTTGAATGCCGCTCTGGCTGCACTCGTGGGGCGTAATGCGCTTGATCCTGCTGTGCATTATGTTCAGGGCGAGGGTCTGCCGCATGTCCGCGCAGCCGGCGCTCAATGGATCGCACGGCATTACGGGCTGGATTTCTCTGCTGGAAACCTGATTCAGTGTAACGGCGGTCAGCACGCTATTGCACTGGTTTTTTCATCATTCTGTGCTCCTGGCGATACCGTCCTGTGTGAATCATCAACGTTCTACGGTGCGCGTATGGCGGCGGCCCATCTGGGTCTGAAGCTGCGGGGGGTACCGATGGATGATGAAGGGGTGTTGCCCGAAGCTGTTGACCGGGCGGCAGCGGATACAGGGAGTCGCCTGCATATCACGCTGCCGCCGCTTCATAACCCGACCACACGGACAATGTCAGAGCAGCGTCGACAGCAGATCGCGGCTGTTGCGAAAGCCCGCGACCTGCTAATTCTGGAAGACGATGCTTATTACGCGTACTCCCAGAAGCCGCGTCAGATCGTGTCTTACGCGCCGGAACGGACACTGTATCTCGCCAGCCTTTCCAAAGGAGTCTGCCCGGGGTTTCGTTTGGCTTTTCTGGCACTTCCACCTGACCTGCCACGGGAACGACTCATGCAAGGTATCCGAGCTTTGGGGTACTGCCCGCCCGCACTGGGAGCGCTGGTATTTAGCCAGTGGGTCGCGGAAGGACGGATCGATACCATCGGACAATCCATTCAGGCAGAAGCTGCCACCCGGTGGAACCAGTCACATACAGTACTGGGAGATCTCGTCGCGCGACCAGGAGCCATGTATTCGCCTCACGCTTGGATACCCATGTCGGCACTCGATGCGGAGAGGGTAACGGCACGCCTGTTTCGTGCAGGCGTAGAAATTACCCCTCCAGACGCGTCTGGAGTTTCCCCTCAGGCTGATACCGGATTGCGCCTCTGTCTCGGCGCCTCGGTCAACAGAGGAGAGCTGGATCGCGCGCTTGCAATTATCAAGGAGGTTATTACCGGGCACGGAAGCGCTGACCGGGATGGAATTATTTGAGGTTTTTTGTAATGGAATGGATATAGATGTCTTAATGTGAATTGATGACTCAATGATATTAGCGAATCACCAGTTTAATACTATTTTTATGGATTACTTGACAATCTGACCCGATGTGCAGGTCTGGGCATTCATAGTGGCCGAACGAACCGGGTTTCCATGAAGCGATTGAAGCAAATTTCATATGGAGAAAATGTCTGAAATCAGCCACTTTTGATGGTGGGCG
>NZ_JBDOBO010000128.1:0-3796 GCF_047723935.1 Gluconobacter sp. | reverse complement strand
ACCGGGTATAGCTTATCAAGCCCGCAAAACTGTCCGAACGGACAGGACCACCTCAATCCGCCCAGACGGTTGTGGCGGTAATGGTTTTATCCAGCAGGCCCTCTCTCAATCGCGCACCATCACTGGCTGCGGTGTCTGTCGTCTTCCATTTGCGGATCAGCCGAAACTTCCGGTCGATGGAAATATGGGATTTGTAGCCGAAGAACGGGATGGCGAGATCCGTGGACGGGAGCGTTCCGTCATCCTGCCGTCTGGCCTTCGTGAACTTCAGTGTTCATCGCGCATGGCGGTCCTTGTGGGACAGTTTTGCTGGCTTGTCCTGCCAGCCTTCAGGAATTCGTCCTGCAAGGAGATCAGTCTTCTCCCCGTTGGTATTGCGCTGTTTGGGAGCCGCCGCGAGTGTGGCATCCAGTATCTGGCCGGACATCGGCAGATAGCCAGCGTTCCGCAGTGCCGCGTCAAACCGGTCAAACAGTCTTTCAATCGCACCAGCCTGGGTCAGACTCTCGCGAAACAGCCAGACCGTTCTGGCGTCGGGCACTCGGTCCGATAACGGTAGGCCAAGGAAGCGCATGAAGGACAGCCGGTCGTTGATCAGGTATTCCGTCCGCTCATCAGAGAGATTGTTCAGCGTCTGGATCACCAGGATCTTGAACATCAGCACCGGATCAAACGGGGGACGGCCACCTTTGCTCCCATCTGAATAAGCCAGAGCCTTCTCTAGATCAGGGCGGAACGCCTCAAAATCCACGGCCCGAGAAAACGCTTCGAGCTGATCACCAAGCCCGCTCAGTCGAGTAAGACGTTCCTCAACATCAAAGAAACCGGACTGCTTCATCAGCCATTCCCCCCAATCACCACAGAAGGAATGGAATCACAGCCAGGGGTTCTTCGAACCCTCCAGCTTCATTGGTCCAGGATTGGTCCAAAATCCCTACTTAATTTTTATGATGGAGGATTTACCTTGGTGGTAAGTGCTTGATAGCACTGCGAAATAAATTTGGCGTCCCATAGGGGATTCGAACCCATGTTGCCGCCTTGAGAGGGCGAATTAAACTCTTTTATATCAATGGCATTTTTAAATAAATGACATGTTATCAGTTCTTTATGGTGTCTCGCGGTGTCGCGTTGTGTCGTCAGGTGAAATGCTGATTGGTCCAAAATTGGTCCAGACAGTCAGCCATCGACGACTACGGAACCGTCCATTGCATCAACCCACATGTCGTCAATAACGGATACGCCGCAATCTCATCAGGCGGGCTCATGATGCCAGTGTGGTAACACCACAGTACCCTCTCTCCTCTCCCTTATCATTCTCAGAAAAATCCCGACGCCACCAAGCAACGGGATTTTTTGTGTTTAGTGCCGGGGTTTGATGGTGTGGTATTTTCACGTGAGTGTGAGGAAGCCTTATGAGACAGATACGTCATGCCAGCACCACGACCACGCAAGCCATGCGAGCAGCAATACAGCGATCGCAGGCTTCGCTCGCGGGACTGAGCGAGGAGTTCGGGATCAACCCGAAAACAGTTGCAAAATGGCGAAAGCGTCAGACTGCCTAAGATTAGAAGACAGATCCTAAAGATCCGCGCTCAACTATTTTTTCCGAAACGGACGAAGCGATGATCGTAGCGTTTCGGCGCCATACATTGTTTCTGCTGGATGACAGCCTTTACCGCTCTGCAGGCCAGCATTCCCCATCTGACACGCCCGGCTCTGTGTCGCTGCTTTTAGCGTCACCGGATTTCACGTCTGCCGGACATTCAGAGAGACAAGCTCAAACTGCAGCGCTTCAAACGTTATCCAATCGGCTTTTTTTTACATCGATATTGCCGAGGCCCAGACAGCCGAAGGCAACCTGTATCTCTTTGTGGCCATTGATCGGACGAGCAAGTTTGCCGTCACACCACGGGTTGAGAAAGCTGATCGGAAGACGGTCTAGGAAACGGGTGTTACGGCTTTCAACCTTTTGAGAGCCTTCCAAGTCAAGAAGGTTAGCAAGCAGTGCTTTTCTATAGATGGGGCGTGTCGTGTGCATCTTTCATACGGCGCGCTTCATTTAGAGCCGTGGCGAAGCGAGCGCGCGTTGCCTGTCCCATACGGCTCATGCCGCAGGCATCGCGCATTCTTGCAATGGCATCCTCGTCCGGGCAGTCGATGGCGATAGCGCGGCAGGCGAGGTCTACGAGGGCCGGAAGAGGGACCAGCGCCGGGTCCAAGGATTTCTCAGCCGTTAATGATGTCAGGGGCAGTCGTGGAACGACAGGCTGTCGATCCGACCACAGAAAAGTGCCAACATCTTCTTCGGTGCGCGCCATTGATGAGGGAATAGCGCGTTGGACGCGTTCACGAATCTCACGCCCGACGCGACTAAAACCGTGTGCCCGTGACATGGTTTGAATAAGAATATCTTCCCGAATGACCTTTGCCTGATCGATTGTGCGAACGACAAGGCGCGCCAATGTCGGCAAATAATCGTCCTGAGACAATCTGGATGGATCGGCCTCGACATCCGAACTGGTGGTGTCATCTGACGGAATATGTTCGGGTGCTTTTGCATAAAGGGGCTCTAAATGCCTGATCTCTTCAGGTGAAGGCTCTGAGACGGGCTCCTCAGCGACAGATTCAACCTTCGGGGTTTCGGTCGAAACAACAGGTTCCTCTTCGTGCTCATTCACAGCCGCGTTCAGCAGTGCTTCAGCTTTTGCAGCATCCCGCTCTGCCTGATCAATGCGCTTCTGACGGGCAATCTCCAGAAAGCTCTGTAGAGCAGCATCAATCCGTTCAACCTCGCGAGGGGCATTCGTCCACCAGTCCGTGGACCAGATGCGCAGAATATTCCAGCCGAGATTTTCAAGAACAGCCTGTCTCAGGCGATCTCGGTCGCGCGCCGTTGCGCTCCGGTGATATGTGGCGCCATCGCATTCGACGCCTGCAAGGAACGTGCTGGGTAAATCGGGATCAATGACGCCAAGATCCACGCGGAATCCGGAAACACCGACCTGTGTCGTGACCTCCCATCCTTTTGTCTGAAGCATCGTCGCAACTTCGACTTCGAAGAGGCTGTCATACCCTCCGACAGATCCTTCATGCGCGCCGGCCAGAGCCATTGGGCCTCGTTCAGCGAACAACAGGAAGCGGCGCAAATCCCTAACACCGGCGGCGCGTGTTCGTTCTATCGCAATCTGATCCCCCCGCAGCGAACCAAACACGATTAACTGTTCACGAGCACGGGTGATCGCCACATTGAGACGACGTTCCCCGCCGTCACGGTTCAGGGGGCCAAAATTCATGGAGATTTTGCCTGCGATGTCAGGCCCGTAAGTGAGCGAGAACAGCATGACATCGCGCTCTTCCCCCTGCACGTTTTCCAGATTTTTTACAAGCACCGCTTCATGAGCCTGCTCGCCCGTGAATCTTTCAAGCGCAGGGTCTTTGCGGACCTCAGCATCCAGAAGATCGACAATCAGTTTCTGCTGCTCTCCGTTGAACGTGACGATACCAACCGAGCGGTCGGTACCATCGCGCATGATCCGGACAGCCTCGGCGATCACCATCCGCGCCTCCGCAGGATTGGTGTGCGATCCATTTTTGCCGGGTTCGTAAATCCCTTTCGGGACAAAGCGGAACGAGACGGCCTGATCCGCAGTGACCGGTGACGGAAAGGTGACCAGATCGCCTCCGTAATAAGCCTGATTTGAAAAAGCGATCAGGCTTTCGTGACGACTGCGATAATGCCATTCCAGACTGATGGCTGGGACACCTGCTCCGAGGCATTCGTCAAGGATCGAGTCAA
>NZ_JBDOBO010000127.1:785-3830 GCF_047723935.1 Gluconobacter sp. | reverse complement strand
GTGAGCACATTTAATCAATAGCTTCGCTTCAATTTTGTTGGCATAAGATATATTATGCGATAATTGTGTATGCGCGCAAAGCTAAAATGTCCGCCTTCTGCAAAACAGAAATGTCCGGTTTGACGTTCTCCCCTCATGGGATGAACCAATCGGAGCAGGATCATAGGGTGGATTCTAGTGAACGAGAACGATCTGCGACGTACGCGTGTGCTGTCAACCGCTGACAGGTTCGATGAAAACATTGGCGGCTGCGCGCAAACTTGGAAGTACAGACCGTCAGACCCGTCCCCTACTCGACCGAATGCGCCATGAACGTAAATCAGTTCGGGCAGGATAGGCTTCGAAGTTGTATAGCCGCTTGTATATCAGCTTTTGGGGGAGTAGCCCCCGTTCTAGATGACCAAAAAGAGGGCGTAAGCCGCCTGTCGGCTATTTAAGCTGTTCGGATCCGATGGAAACAGACCGCTAAGGGTATCTGGATATACGCTTGGCTTGGGGCAGGAGAGTTTTGAACCGTGTCAGCAGGAGACGCATAAACGCATCGCTGAACTGCCCGAGGGGTGGACTTGCTTGCAGATAGTACGAAGTCACAGTCGGGTCGAGATTGTACTCATCGAGTAGAATCCACTGCTGCCGGTTCTGATCAAGACCGGCCCGTCGTTTTTCCGTTGCAGGCACCTCGACTGCTATACGGTTAGGGGCCGGTAGGCGTGTTGTTACCGGAAGCAGAAGAAGATAGTTCTGGTTGTCCCGTGCCACAAAAGCGGCAGCAACAGTGGTCGGGCGATCCTTGCGTCCTTCGCTTTCTCCGCGCGCGTCCTGCCAGTGCCATAGATAGGGGTATCGCAAGACCATTCCTGGCCGAAAATCGATGCTCATGGCTAAGGAGTAATGTCCAGCAGGTAGCCGTCGATTGCTTGTCCAATGTCCCGGGCCAGATCGGCAGGCATGTCCGCTGTCGCGCCGACCACACGCCTGTCGGCATCACGGGCTGTCAGTGCCTCATATTGTTCAACGCTGAGCATGATCAGGCGCGGTTTACCGCGCTGGCTGATTGAAACGGGACCTTGCAAGGCACTGGCGATAATGTCGCCTGACTTACGAGATAGGTCACTGGTCGAAAATGTGAGCATGATCCCCTCCTTCAGTGAAACGCAATAATACAGCAACTACAGCAATGATGTAAATGACGGAGATTATCCCGGAGTATGGTGCGGCATTGTCCTGCTTTCGCCGCAACGGAATGATGGCTTGTCTAAATTTAATTGCGTTCTGGGCCGAGGATACGGCACGATTTGCCTTACGTTCGGCGTGGGACTCCCATGGCCTTGAAAGCCCGGTTTCCGGCTGATTATCCTCATAATGTCGAAAACCAGAAGTTAAGGATAATTAGAATGCTGGTTTATCAGTGTGTTATGAATCCATTTAATATGGATAATTTACTACTGAGATCAGAAAAATCCACGGATTAATGATAAAAACGGCAAGCGAATTTTGGATGGATTTTAAGAGCTGATTTCTGCTGCGCTTATGTCCATCTTGAGAGGGAGAACCGAAGGCCGGCTTTATGTTTGACGGCAATAAAAAGGGGCCATGGAAATTGAAAGGAGATGTCTTGCTGTCGTTCAACAGACTGTTTGCTATGATGGCATGATGAATCGCAAAAAGCTCACAAAGATTGCATTAACCAAGTCAATGCCTCTTTCCAGATGGCAGGAGTGGAAAAAAATATTTCCTCTGCTTGGTATCATCTTGCTTCTGTTTTCTGGCGCTGCATGCCTGAGAATATTTCTGACGTCGCAGAAGCATACGCAAATAGGCGGGCCTTACACTCTGGTTAATGGTCAGGGGCAGATCGTCACTCAGGCGGCTTTTGAGGGGCATTATACGCTTCTGTATTTTGGCTATACGCACTGTGTAGACATCTGCCCGTTGACACTTGCGACTGTATCAGCTGCTCTTGATGAACTTGGTAAGCGGGGAGAAAGCATTATTCCGGTGTTTATTTCAGTTGATCCTGAACGGGATACCCCAAAAGTTTTACAGGATTACGTTGAACGGTTTTCCCCTCGTATTGTTGGCCTGACTGGGTCGGAAACTCAGCTTCAGTCGGTCGTGAAAGCTTTTCATGTTTCCGCACGACGTCAGGTCCCCAATGGTGCAGGCTATCTCATTGATCATAGTTCGCTTCTTTACTTCATGGATGGACAAAACCATCTGGTCGGCATGATCCCCGTGGATGCCAGTGCCCACCAGATTGCAAGCGAACTCAGGCGGCTTTTACCGCCATCGTGATGTCAGGTCGGACGGAATTTCGCAAATATCCGGTTTGCAAGAGTCAGAATAAGTAATGCAGCCCCCAGCTCTGGTAGAAGCAGCCCTAGAGTGACGAGTATTGCAATACCGATAATTCCATATTGCTGAGAGTGCATGGCGGGCGGAGCACCCAGGGATTCTGCAGGTTTGCGTTTAAGCCACAATACAGTTGCAGCACTACTCATCGCCAGTAAGCCTGTTGCCACCAACAGGTTGATAACCTGATTTATCCCTCCAAAAAGCTGGCCTTCATGTGCCGCAACGCCGTAGCCAATGATGCGATCCATAAGGCCTTTCTGGGCGAAGGTTGTATGTGCCAGCACATGGCCATCTGGTGTTACCGTCACACTTTCTCGCAAAGGTCGGTTTTGCGTGTCGGACCGCACAGTCCACATAGAACCAGACGGCGTAATGATGACCGGAGCAGGCAGGGAGAGAGTGCTCGCGGTCTGTACAACAGTGTCCAGACTACTTACCAAGTCTTCTGCAGGAAAAGAGGTAGAGACGATTGGCATGTCCATACCGGGCATATCCATGCTGCCTGTTGCAGGCTGCTTCTGTGATTGCCCGACCGGGTGCCCGGCAATGACCGTGGCGGCTGGAACCGCGCCGATTTCCCAGTCCTTGACAGAGGTCAGGCGGCCAAACGTGTTTTCGACTGATTGCAGGGTATGCCCCCAGACAAAGGACCACGGTAGACCGGATACCAGAAACAGCACCAGAAACACT
>NZ_JBDOBO010000127.1:249-775 GCF_047723935.1 Gluconobacter sp. | reverse complement strand
CACTGATGCCCACACGCCAGTAACAGCATGGAGATCCCGCCACCGGGTTCGTCCTTTTGTGCCGAGGCGTGGATAAACAACGCCAGCCAGTCCCTTCTGACCGCGAGGCCACCAGAGCAGCAGGCCTGTCACAATGAGCACAATGGTCCATGATGCGATCATTTCCATAATGACAGAACCCACATTACCCAACAGCAACTGCCCATGCAGCCGGAAAACCAGACGCTCAAATCTGCTTTCTTCCAGAACAGTTTTCAGAACAGTGTGGGTGTTCCTGTTCACATAGACCCGCACGGCTTCTCCGTCTGGCCTGCTGAGCAGAATACGTGCGGCACTTTGCGAAGTCCGCGGAAGTTCATAAGCCAGGAAAGCCCCCTGCGGCACTGCTGATAAAGCAGCCTGAACGTCACGCTTGGGAGAGGGCGACTGAACTGTGGGCAGATGGTCATATCGCCAGTCAATCCAGTCATCAATCTGGGGTTTGAAGAGATAAACCGCTCCGGTCAGAGAGAGAAAGGCCACAAAA
>NZ_JBDOBO010000127.1:0-239 GCF_047723935.1 Gluconobacter sp. | reverse complement strand
CCTGCGAAGAAATGCCAGCGCCAGAGCGTGCGGCGGTCTGGCCAGAGAGTGGCAATGTGTATGGTCATGGCACTATCCTTCAAAACTTGATCCGCACGCCGCCAAAATACGCACGGGGCGAACCCGCGTAGATGGAGCCTGTGCTGTTCATGAGTGTCGTAGCGCCGGCCTGCTGACCATTGGCCTGCAGTTTATCGCTGATGTTTGTAGCCCCCGCGATATAGGTCTGGTTGGCGACG
>NZ_JBDOBO010000126.1:0-4328 GCF_047723935.1 Gluconobacter sp. | reverse complement strand
GGCTATGGTGGCTACGGCGGCGGCTGGGGTGGCGGTTTCCCTGCGACCTATTACAACACAAGCTGTCAGACGACGTTTGAACTGGTAAGTGGTCACGTCGTGGGATGGACCATGCGCGGGGACGGGTGCTGAACCCGGTTTCCTCGTCTATGGTTCTGCGTCCTCTCTATTAAGACGGTGTGACCAGACATGCATGTGCGATTCGGTTTTTCCTCTGCCCCCGGCGCTTTGACCCGGTTCTCGGGTCTTCGTTCGGGCGCAGTGGCCCTGCTGGGTTTAGCTCTGGCAGGATGTCATGGGACGGACTGGTCGCATAATTATCAGGATAGTTTCGAGACCCAGGCAAAGACATCCATGTCTTATATGCCTGACACGGTTGCCAATGCATTTGAAACGCCCAAGAATAATGAGCCGAGCACGCCGATAGCGTATCATCGGCCTGCGTCCCCGTCGTATGATGATCGCCCGCTGGACGAAAATATCGCCGCGTCAATAGAGTTGGCCGATTATACGGCTGCGATCCGGCACGTAGGTCTGGTGCCTTGGATCACGGGTCCCGGCCCTTACACGGTTTTTGCCATTCCTAATGAAGCCATGGAAAAACTCTCGGCTCGCTGGCCGGGTGGACTGATGGCGCCTGCGATGAAGGGTCAGTTGACCCATATTCTGGGCTATACGATCGCATCAGGAAAATGGGACGAAAAAGCTATCCGCAAGGCCATCGCCAGAAACCATGGTCAGGGTATCGGTCTTAAGACGCTGTATGGAGATATCATCAGCGTCCATATCGATGCGCGGACTGGCGAAATTTTCCTGAATAATCCCGCCGGGCAGGTGGCTCATCTGTGGAGCCATTCGCTACCGCAGTCTAATGGTGTTCTGTATTTCATGCGGGACGCGCTGCTTCCTGTTTCTCACTGAACCAAAAAAGGGCGCGCCACCTTCTCAGGTACTGAGTGCGCTTATCAACTGGATGACAGTGTCCTGATCACTGCCATCCAGCTTTAGAGGGATGGCAAGGAAGTCAGCCGCAGAATCTCTGGCGGTTCGTGCAGCTTCGGACGATACAATGTTTTCGGCCACGGCAGGAAGTTCCATTACGGACGTCCACCACTTAATCATGTCTGCATGTTCTGAAGGGAAGGCGATGTAGTCCGCGCCGCTTTCTCCAGCCTGCATCGCTTCGTCCCGGCTTTGGCAGAAGCATCCAATCTGAATATTTTCTCCGGCTATTTTGCGCAGGGCAGGCAGGCTGTCTGCTGACGGCGCGTGGATACCATCAGCCACCTTTAAAAGATCTGGCGAGATAGAAACCGTTACATCCGCCACATCCAGCATCAGGGCGACGTCATTCTCGTGAAGCAGACTCACGAATTTGGAAAGCTGCTTTTTGTCGAGGTTGTGGGCTGCTGGAAAACGCAGCGCAGTGACCTCGGGGCGTGCGAGTAGCCTTGGCAATGCATCAAGCATTGCGGCTGTTTCGAGCGTGGCGGGCAGAACGGGATAAAGATCGCAAGGTATCATGGGCAGAGTTTCGCAGATTCACGCGCGGCGGGCTAGCGTCGCCATGAGGTAGGGGAAGGGCGGGCCGTCAGGACCCTCGTTTCATGGAGTTGGTCTGACTTCAAGGCTCTCATTTGCTGCGGAGAGGCTTGGCAAACAACCCATCCAATCCCAGTCAAAAGTGCCATTCGCGCCAATGCTGCCGATGCACCACAATCCAGAATGGAAAAAGCCTTCTGCTCCTGCATCACATCCAGCCACCAGCGAATTCCAAAGCTGTTTCCAGCGCCCTTAGGAGAGAGTGCCAGAAAGGGCTGAGGGTGTTGCGCTCTGAGGCTGGTCATTTCAGGGTAAGAAGAAATACTGAAAACTGGCAGCATCAGAGAGGGTGCAGCGCTTGACCTGATGAAGGGTTCGGGTCTTTCCTGATTAGGTAGTCTAGGATGAGATGTGTCGGTCATAGTATTCGGCATAGTGATGGCATGAACGGAAAGAGCGCGTTTTGAGCGAGCAGACAGGATCTCTGCAGGACGATAGGACTATTGATCGTCTTGAGGAAGCGGTGGGGCGAATTGCCACCGCGATGGAGCAGCAGGCCCGAATGCGGGAAGAGCGTGAGCGCGAGGCGCGTTCAGCTCCCGACCTGCCAGAGATTGCCGCAAACATTGATGCTTTATGTGTGCGTATCCGCGGAATTCTTGAACGAAAGGGAGAATGAGCCATGGGGCAGGTTTCCATTCGTCTGAACGGGTATGTTTACAGTGTTGGCTGCCAGGATGGAGAAGAACACCATCTTTATTCCATGGCGCGGCAGGTTGAGAGCTGGCTTCAGCGGGCGAGGACCCTTGGTGGTGCCGCCAGCGAGTCCAAGACACTTATGATGGCTGCGCTCTTGATGGCGGACGAAATTTTCGAGCTGAAGCGCCGCCCGATTCCGGATGATATGCTGGCGACTGTTGAAGAAGCCAAAGCGGCCTTGCGTATCGCGGAATCCCGCCAGGCGAGGCTCGCACATTTGACCCAGCAGGTTGAGGGTTTGGCTGAGACACTCGAAAAGGAAGGGTAATCGACGGGTTCCCGTTGAATATCTCTCCGCAGTGTCTAATATGTAGTTCGGAGCTGCCTGGTGCGTCAGGCAAATCAACCCCCGGGCCGATAAGCATTCCTACGGGAACTGGCTCTGTCGTGGCCTTGGTCACGTTAACCGGTGCCCACCTGCACTTGCAGGTCTAGGAGGGCTGAAAAGACCAACGGCTTTGGCGGCTCCACAGATTTTTTCCATCGATCAGCAAAAAAAAGAACTCCGCGATCTCATGGCTGAGAAGCGCAGAAATGCGCCAGCGCATGCAGAAGCAGACCTGCTGGAACGGATTTTCAAAACCGTTCAGACTTATGATGCTCCGAGCGTAGCGGCAGTTTGGCCTCTGCCGGGAGAAATCGATCTTCGACCTTTGTGTTCCCGGCTGGCTGGTGATAGGCGACGCGTTGCGCTGCCTGAGACGACACCCAAAGGAACGCCTCTCGTTTTTCGGGAGTGGAGCGAAGAGACGCCCATGCTGGCAGGTCGCTTTGGGACATCTCATCCTGATGGCCCCATTCTTATTCCTGATCTTGTTCTTGTTCCTTTCCTGGCGTTTGACCGGAAAGGTTTTCGTTTGGGCTATGGGGGTGGTTATTATGACCGCACTCTGGCGCAGCTGAATGTGCCCGCAATTGGCTTCGGTTTTGCTTTTCAGGAAATGAAAAGCATTCCCGTTGGGCCATACGATATTCCCCTTTCTGTTGTCGTCACTGAAAAAGAGACGATTCAGACTGGGCCTTATAATTTGGAAGGCTGACTGTTGAGACTGCTGTTTCTGGGCGACGTTGTAGGTCGGAGTGGACGTGAAGCAATAACCGACAACTTGCCGGAGTGGCGTAAAAAGCTCTCTTTGGATCTGGTTGTCGTGAATGCGGAGAACGCTTCACATGGTTATGGCCTTTCCCCTGATATCGCGAGAAGCCTGTTCTCTGCCGGTGTAGATGTCATCACGTTGGGCAACCATGCCTGGGACAGGCGCGATATGGTGAGCCACATCAGTCAGATGCCTAATATCGTGCGTCCTATAAACTATCCCGCAGGGACGCCGGGGCAGGGGAGCTACATTATAGATCTGGAGCGTGGTCGCCGCGCTCTGGTGGTCAATGTCATGGGTCGAATTTTCATGGACCCGCTGGATGATCCCTTTCGGGTCGTCGGTGAACTGCTGTCCCGTCATCGGCTTGGCGTGACCGTGAATGCAATTGTCGTAGACATTCACGCGGAAGCGACCAGTGAGAAGATGGGCTTTGGTCAGTTTTTCGACGGGCGGGTGTCGCTGGTTGTTGGAACGCATACGCATGTGCCGACGGCAGACCATCGTATTCTTCCCAAAGGAACGGCTTATCAGACGGATGCCGGCATGTGTGGTGACTATGACAGTGTCATTGGCATGGGGAAGGAGGCGTCCCTTCATCGGCTGATCCGTAAAATCCCAGGGGAGCGCCCTCAGCCAGCAGAAGGCGAGGCGACAGTTTGCGGTCTGATGGTCGAGACAAACGACGCCACAGGTCTGGCTGTCCGCGTCGCTCCTTTAAGGATGGGAGGGCATCTGGCGCCGAACTGGCCGGATTTCTGACGCGGGACAAAGATTTCAGAAGAAAAATGCAGAAAATGAATGTTTTTTGTGGCGGCTAAAAAGGTGAAAAATGTGGATTTCTCTGATTTGGCCCAATTTACAGTCATTTTTCTTGTGGATAAGTGTCGTGTGATGATTGTTTGACAGTGTTGGGTGGTGGCCGTATAA
>NZ_JBDOBO010000125.1:0-4359 GCF_047723935.1 Gluconobacter sp. | reverse complement strand
AGAGAAAGCCGATCTTCGGGAAGGACGTATTCCTGAAGACTGGCAGGACAAACCCGCAAAGCTGTCCCATAAAGATCGTCATGCGCGATGGACACTGAAGTTCACGAAGGCGAAGCGGCAGGATGATGGAACCATGCCATCCAGCGATCTCGCCATCCCGTTCTTTGGCTATAAATCGCATGTTTCCATCGATCGGAAATACCGGTTCATCCGGAAATGGAAAACAACGCATGCCGCCGCCAGTGATGGCGCGCGATTGAGAGAGGGGCTGCTGGATAAAACCAATACAGCCTCAAGTGTCTGGGCTGACACGGCCTACCGCTCAAAAGCCAATGAAGACTTCATGGAAAAGCAGGGCTTTGTCTCCAAGGTTCATCGCAAAAAGCCGCATCTCAAGCCTATGCCCCGGCATATCCAGAAATCGAATGCAGGAAAATCCATTATCCGGTCGCGTGTCGAGCATGTCTTTGCCGATCAGAAATCACAGACGGGGCTGTTTGTCCGGACTGTCGGTATCAGCCGAGCCACCATGAGGATCGGGCTGGCCAATATCGTCTACAACATGCGCCGCTTCCTCTTCCTCGAAAGATTGAACGCGAGCGCATAGCCATCCAGCGGAGGACAACTTCCAATCTGCTCAAAACGCAGACCGGAGGCCATCGCAAAAACCGTCAATCAAATCGCCAAAACCCAGAAATTACCTGCCAAGCACATCAATCAGGGGTTCTTCGATCCCTCCAGGTGCCCTCTCGTCGCTTTCATCATCCCAGCACGACGGAGCTCCAGATTTTAATACACCTCAGCCCCTCGTTCGTCTTTCGGCATATTTCTGGACATCGAGTTTCTGCTCTGTTGACAGGCGTCTGTAAAGATCGATGAGATCACGCTCGTCGGATGACAGCTCCATAATGGCGGTCTGCTCCACCATTCCTCCGAGAAACAGCTCCACGGGTACCTGGAAAAGTTTTGCGAGCTTCGGCAGGTGCTTGTTGGCACTGCTGGTGCGGCCCGTTTCCAGGGCCGCAATTGCCGAACGGCTGAGACCTACGGCTTTCGCAAGATCGGCCTGACTCATACCATGAGCTCTACGGAGGGTAGCGACCTTTTTGGCCAGTTCGATGGCCGGTGCAGCTTTGGCGTCAGTCTGTCCCGTGAGGGTCGCCCCGGTCTCGCGGATCCAACGCCGAAACAGAGATTGACTGACGACGTACTCCTCGGTTCTGCATGACGCGGCATCGTGATGAGATAATGGGGGAATGAGGGTGTAAGCAATCATGCCTTCTGGCAGATCAGCGACCAGGCGTTTGGGCATTTGGTCATTGTCCGGCGTCCATACCTGCCCGGGCTGTAAAAGAGTACGTATTGCCATGGAGCCTCAGATAAAAGAAAACCCCGCGCCTGAAAAGGACGCAGGGTTTTCTGTCTTATATCAGTCTGACTCTGAAGACGACCTGGATGTCAGGCTGTCTTTACGGACTGGATGTCGGCTGCATCAGAAGCGAGATAGGGACCGGCCTTTTTGATCTGGATGGCGAGAAGGGCGACGCTGTTGGGGTGACGCTCGCCGAGTGGCAGCAGGGCATTGCCTGAGGTCCAGCGCGTGTCTTCCCATTCCAGAGTGTTCCAGCCATCCAGTTCCTTCTCGGTCAGATGGGCTGTGACGGCATGGTTCCGCCCGGCTTCGAACAGCGTGATGTCACCGACCGCGACACCGAAATAGCGACGGTCATCGACGAAGGGTCCAATGACATCGCTGGGACGGCTGGCATTGGAGACGATCCGCACGGACCTCACGCCTGTCGGAAGCATGAAGACGACGCTTCCATTATGTTCGCGCGCCTGACGGATCACGGCACCTGTGTCGGTCACGAGATGAAGGTTGACGTCATCGGTCAGTTCGAGCGCGCTCTCTTTCTGTGCGATGCCCGCTGCCTCCGCACGAGCTTCGGCCTGGCGGAACAGGGGCTCTGCGAATTCACGGCTGACCCCAAGCGGTGCCGCTGCATCGTCCCAGGTCAGGTTGCGGGACGGCGTAAAGGCCACGACGCTGCCTTCCTGGCGGAAGGTGTGGCGGTTGCCGGTGTCGAGATAGCTCTCCGTCAGCATGCCATCTGCGGTGATGACAGAATGCTGCTCGGTCTCGACATGATAGTAATCGTAGGAGGTGATGGACTTGTCGTAGAAAATCGACCGGCCGTTGACGAGCATGCGGGCCGGGACAAACTTCCCGTCGAAGAACAGGCTGTGCTCCGCCGTGATCAGCATGTCCTTGTAGGGAACACCAGCAGAGATCGCATCTTTCAGAATGCGGATCGGATAGCCAGACATATCGTCAGGCACACCGTGACGCACGTTGACGTGTGTCTTGCCTACCCAAACGACCGGACGGACAATATCCTGACCGCTCTTCCAGTCGAACGCAATGACCTCGTCGCCAAGCTTGATGTCTTCAACCGCAACATCACCCTCGGGCGTGCTGATCATGCTGCCAGAAAGAAAACAGGCCCCAATATAGGTATTGCCGTTGCTGTAAGTAATTTGCAGAGGATTTGTTGAAAGGCTGGAGGAATTGACAGAGTTATTATAAGTTCCAAGAGGAACTTTTGCTCCGTCTGCAATGGTTACTGTGTATGTTGCAGCTTGGTTCCCGCTATTGTCAATCAGGGTAATTGTGCGAGTATCCCCGCTTGGGTCTCCCGAAATGATATATCCGGAAACAGGCGCCTCCGTATTCTGGATCTCGATTGTATCTTTGGCGGGATCATAGCCAGTAATCGTTGTTCCTGACAGATTAAGGAATACACCGCCACCATTCAGAACAAGCGTACCCCCGCCGGTTGTGAAATTGACATTCGTTCCCTGGAGCAGGCTGATCAGCTGCGTATTGCCGTTATATGTACCGCCATAACCAATATTGATGGTGGAACCGCTCAGAGCACCTGCGACCAGACCACCTGAGAATGAAGCCGTTCCACCGTACACATCGACAGTAATCGCGGTCGCAGCATTGACCACGAAATTAATGTCTGTTGTACCGCCAATTGTAAATACTGGAGCAGACAAAGCCGAGATAACAATATCAATGGTACCCGAGGATCCGGGAACGGAAACCCAATTACCACCAATTACAGAAAGTAGACTGCCATTGGTTGCATCTGTTCCTGTCTGAATGTGACTTAAAAGTAAGCCATTTGGCACTCCGGTAAGAGTTTCAATAGGATTGCCACTGGCGTCCGTGATGGTAACATTGGAATTGCCCCAAAGATTAGGGCTGCTGACGACCCACGTTGTTTCAACGATCTTGTTGCCCTTGGCATCCAGAATGGGATTACCCTGTGCGTCCAGCTCGTACGTGTAATAAGTCTTACTCATGTCTCTTCTCCAAAATTTCAGTTCAATTCATTTCACTAGACATACGTAAGCGCATGTTCGCGCTAGAAGTCAACAGGTTGTTATAAAATAAGTAGCCAATCAGAGTCGTCTAGTTGGACCCACCTTTGGCTGGGAGATCACGGCCGTTCTGATGCTGGATTTTTCCGACCACGCGCATTACGTAATAAACTATACGTGCGGGTTCGGGACGCTGGCTCTGAGGGTACATCTGCCACCTTCGGTGACGACGCGGTTGGGGGTCAGAGATTTCGACAGAAACTCGCTGGAGGCAGCAGGATCGTGAGAGTAGCGCGCAAACAATACAGAGTCAGAGCAAGCCGTGTGTGTCGCCTCTGATCGAATATGAAATCTTCATTGCTGGCCTTCCAAGCATAGATAAGGACAGCGCAGATTATGAACCGCCCCAAGATTGCCGAGACCGGTCTGGATAAATTACGAAGCCATGAAGATAGACTCCATAGTGGCGTAGAACTGTTGCTCGGCCTCAGCCGGCATGATGTTGCCGATCGCCTCAAGGATGCTGCGGTTATTGAACCGGTCTACCTCTTCGATGGTGGCATATTCCATCGACGAACGCAGTCATTTCCGAACGAGGCGATCGAGCTCACTTTTGGCGAAACATGCCGAAGCTTTTCACGGGATTTCATTCGCCTGGCGCAGATTACGCACTTCACGCTCTAACGCCTTGAGCCGATCGGGAATCTCGGCTGGAACGCCCGCCCGCATGCCGGTTTCGACCTTAATCTTTTTGACTCATTCGTTCAGGGTTTGGACGGAGCAGCCAATTGTGCCGGCAATCGACACCATCGCTGTCCAGCGCGACGGGTACTCGTCCTCATGCTCCAGAACCAGTTGCAACGCACGAGCACGGACCTCAGAAGAAAACTTCTTCACAGAATTGCCCATCAGACCTGGAGGGTTCGAAAAACCCGCTGGTTTTGAAACCAGCTCTGTGATTCCATTCGT
>NZ_JBDOBO010000124.1:4294-4657 GCF_047723935.1 Gluconobacter sp. | reverse complement strand
ACCAGATGAAACTCCGCGTTGGTCCCTGAGCGATTGATCGCCCCCGCATAAAAGACCTCATCGCCGACAGAAAAATCCGTGACGTCCGGTCCGGTTCCTACGACAACCCCCGCCGCATCCCAGCCCAGAACACGCCACTGACCTGCCTCTGGTGTCGCACTGCGACGGACCTTTGTATCAACCGGATTGACCGACACAGCCCTGATTTCCACCAGAAGATCCCGGCCCGAAGGGACGGGTTTTGGCAATTCAATGTCCTGAAGGGACGCCGGATTTTCGATGGGAAGCGGCGTCTGATAACCGATGGCCCGCATGATGTCTGATCCTCTGTTGAATGAGGAGAAGAGTGAGCACTATGCTGTT
>NZ_JBDOBO010000124.1:0-4284 GCF_047723935.1 Gluconobacter sp. | reverse complement strand
TCAGCTCATCGACGGAAAATGGAAAGGCGTGATCCTCTATCATCTGCTTCAGGGAACCTTACGCTTCAACGCCATCCGCAAGCGCCTGCCCAACATCACGCAGAGAATGCTGACGACCCAGCTTCGCGAACTGGAGCGTGACGGGTTCGTGTTACGGACGGTTTACCCAGAAGTTCCGCCAAAGGTGGAATACAGCCTCACCCCACGCGGACGGACCCTCAAGCCTGTCATCATGGCTCTCAAGGCCTGGGGCGACGAGCACACAGAGTTCAGGCATGGGCCTGAGGCCCGTGCAGATCAAGATGAAATACTCACTTCTGCCGCTAAAGGGACTAAATAATTGCTCAGTAGTCATTCAGCTAAGGAGGGAGAACAGCCAGTCCGGTTTAGGGGCCGAGAGGTCTGATAGCTGTCTTAGCTTTACCAAAAAGGATATTCAAACCTATACATTTGAGCTCGGCGTCAGAGCCGCGACAACCACGGATGCGCAGTGGAAACAGATCTGTGAAGCCTATCGGGGAGCAGGTGCAAAAATGGCCAGCTATGAACGAAACGGCTACAAGCCACTCGACTTTGAAATCGATGCAATTTCGGATGCCGTTTGATGAGTGAATCTCCCTATACGCCCGAACGCATCCACAGCTTGCACCGGAAAAGCGCGAAAATCATTCTCTCTCCAAAGTATATCGCGATTGTGTCAAATGAAATCTGGGGGGGGACCTACTTTTCGCGGACAGGTTGGTGCGCGCACGCGCCCTGCGACGCTTCCGCTCTGTGGATTGGCGAAAATTTTCGTAAGGCTCTGGAAAGCAGCGAATATTTCAACAAGCCTGGCGTCCCTTCGCTTGATCGTGACGAAATCCGGGCGATGGAAGAGGTTTCCAATACGCGGAGGCTGGCATTCTGGGGCGAAATTGCACAGACCTATGGTTACAAGGACATCGATCAGGCCGGGCGAAGATGTGATCTCGTGTTCACGTCCTGGCATGATCTGATCGAGGACTTCGTGACCCTGATGGCGACACTCCGTCTTCCGGGGAGCCATCGGGCCTGGGGCCCTATGGAAAAGAAGAAATACGCGGAGAAGAGGATTGCCGTCCCCTTATCCGTGTCGGACGAGGCGTTAGGCCTTGCCATTTGTGATGCTCTCTCACGCTGTGAAGCCTCGGGACGACAGAAAATCAATACTCCGTCAGAGTAGTTTTCTTGCTGGGACGAAAGCGAAGAAACAGGTTTTTCATGCGGCGTTCGATACCAGTGAGCATGATTTTGGACAGATTATCGTTCAGGTTCGAGATGTGCCGTAACAGTTATCATCGAATTGGATGACGTCCGCTTTCAGGCTGCGCCTCGTTGCTGATCTATGACCGACATGTAGGCGTATCCCGACTGTCTGTTTCATATTCTCTGAGCAGACCGGCAGATCAGGGGGAAAGCGGAAAGTCCGCTATCCCAGCATGATCGCTGGGAAGCGGACATCCCCGCAAATCTAGCGTTCTTCAGGTCCTTTTATAGCGCGGTGCAGGCACCCCTGTTTGAGTTGCACCGAACAAAGTCGAGCGTGCGTTTTCGTAGGCCGACCACAAACCCGCATCATGGACCGACGGCAGTGTTACATCCTCGCCTTGATCGAACCCGACCAATGCGGCATCGACCAGATTCTCGGTCGTCATGATTGCGGCCTGATCGAAGGCCGAAAGCGGAATTCCCGCGTGGTCGTAAAACTCGGTTGCGGTGCCGGCCGGCAGTACGGCCTGCACGCGCACGCCGGTTTCGGCAAGCTCGGCCTTCAGGCCTTGGCTGAACGTCAGAAGGTAACTTTTGGTCGCACTATAAAGCGTCGTGATCGGGAGCGCGCAGAAGGCCATCACCGAACCAATATTGATGATCGCGCCAGTGTTACGTTTGACGAAGCCGGGAAGAACCGCACGAGCCAGCCGGGTCGGGGCGACGATATTAAGTGCGAGCGTCGCATTCGCATCAACATCGCACATATCAACCGTGCTGCTGAGCTTGCCATTTCCCGCATTATTCACAAGCAAGGCAATCCGTTCGTCCGAACGCAGAAGATCCTCGAGCGAAACAAGATCATTTTCAACTGTGAGGTCAGCTTTGAGGGTTCGGATCTCGACCTCATATTGTCTTGTGAGTTTTTCTGAAATTGCATGCAGCCGGTCGGCGCGGCGCGCTACCAGCACAAGGTCGTAGCCGCGTTCGGCGAGACGATTGGCATAGACGGCTCCGATGCCGGAGGAGGCGCCGGTGATAAGAGCTACGGGTTTGCTGGATAACATCAATCGATCTTCTATTCTGTAACGGTCGTTTAAGAATGACTTCGTTGATTCCTGCTGTCAAACGATGTTTAATGATCGTTATGGAAATAGCGTCAAAACGTCCCAGCGGGCGCCCCCGAAGTTTTGACCGCGATGCGGCACTTGAAACTGCCATGCGCTTGTTCTGGAAATACGGTTATGAAGGTGTGTCGTTCCAGCAGTTGACGGCAGCACTTGGCATCGGCGCACCGAGCCTGTATGCGGCGTTCGGCAACAAGGGAGCGCTTTATCGCGAGGCCTTGGACCGGTATGCAAATATGCGTGGTGCGTCGGATTTGTCCTTCATGGAAGCTGCATGCTCTCTACGCGAGGCGGTCCGCCTCCTTCTTGAAGGGACGGCACGCGGACTGGTGGATCCAGCGGGTGAAGTCGGCTGTATGCTCAATACCGGCATGATTGCGAGTCATCCCGACCATGAAGATCTGGCGCGCGATCTGGCGCAACGTCGCGCGCAGTTCCGCGCGCTTTTGACCGATACATTGCAGCGATGGGTCAGCCGAGAACGCGCGACACGGCTGTCGTCTTACGTCACGGCTGTTATGCAGGGCATGGCTATTCAAGCGCGTGACGGTTTTCGTCAGGAACAGCTTCAGGTCGTTGTCGACGAGGCGCTCAAGGCGGTTCCCGATGATTCGCACACTCGAACCGGTGTCCGGTAAAAATGATGACAAATATGGAACCTAACGGCTGACATGAGGACGTAAGCATAAAATCCGCTTATGCTCTCTTGTCAGACATAGGTGAAGCGGTGCGCGCTTCCTAATAACAAGCATAGTAATATGTTGTGCAGAGATTGGTCGCTGCCAGCCCTCGGGCGGTTCACCCTCTAATGGATAAACGTTACACGGAAGCCGCAAATAAAGAGCGCAAGTGGTCCAGTAAAAGTTTTCTGGCTGCACGGTTTGCCGGACTTCTCGCGGACGGGTGATTGATGCGATAACAGTCAATTGAGCCAAATAGAGTGAAACGTTCTAGTTTTGTCTTGTCAGACTTTCCGACAGGTCGCCAGTCGGTACACACACGTTCTGGCCCGGAGAGCGGGAAAAACTCTCGCCGGACAAGCACAGATGCCCCCCCATTGGCAAAGATGATAACATCGGGTCGGAGAATGTTAATCTCGGCTTTCAGTAGCTGCGCGGACAAGGATTTAACCGTGTCATAATGCGGCTGCCCTGGCTGAGGCATTGTGTCTTCGAAATCCATGCAAAACAGGTTGCACCAAGCCACGTTCTCATCGCCGACGATGTCTCCTACAGACCGCATGAAGTTCCAGAACGTTTCTCCTCGGTTCTGCTTCTTTTTGCTGCCATGGCATGCCGAAAAACTCGTATGACATCCAATCATCGCATCGATGTGGCGCTCAAGCGTATCATAAGCGCCAATGGACGTTGGTCGCTTCCACCCTCGCGTTTCGCGCCCAACGATCATAACTCTTCGGCCAGACTGCCATTCAGCGGGAACTCCCGGAAGAAAAATATCAGAATATCCCGCGATACCCTCAACCACTGTGCTACGGTCAAAGAAATTGATATCGTATCCTGAAAGAATTTCTAAATATTGCGCCTTAAGCGCGTCGGCCAATGACATCAGGTATCACCTCATTGTATGCCAGATACTATTAGATGCTTCGATACATTAAGCAACTATCGTCTTTAGATGTTTTACCTCGTCGCAGCCGGGTTTTCTTTCTCTCCGACTGATTTGTCTGTTTAACAAGGATAACAGCCGACAGTTCGAAATCGACCAATGTCAGCTAAGTATGGCGCGTTCAAACTATGTCTGCTTTCGGGAAAATCGCGAAGGTCTATCGAACGACCGGGGTGAGGCGACTGCTGCCTGCCTGTTCTGGTTCTCTTGAGCAGACAGGCGAATAAGGGGGGAGAACAGAATGTCCACTTTAGCAGAATAGTATATCGAATCCACCTGTATTTCAAAACTATTCCTTAATAAT
>NZ_JBDOBO010000123.1:0-4692 GCF_047723935.1 Gluconobacter sp. | reverse complement strand
CTCATAATCAGAATGCCCAGGTTATGCTATGCAAATTTTATGTAATGAGGGCTAAAAATTTAGCGGCTAAATTCTCAATGATTTATTTTTTCGGAAGAATTTATCGTAAAGTTGATAATAAATTCTAGATGTTTCTATTATTTACATTCTGCCATTCATCATAAGCCGATTGCATTCTGTTCCAAAGGGTGGGGCCATTGCCGCAGAGCTTACCAATACGAACAGCAACAACGGGACTGATAGGCTTATTCTCTGACAAAATATCATGAAGGTGTTGACGGGAAATACCGAGCAACGCCGCAATTTCGCCATTCGTTTTGCCAAGGGTTGGAAGAACGTCTTCCCGCAGTATTTCGCCCGGATGTGTGGGGCAGCGGTTAGGGTTGGGCCTCATCGGGTGCTCCTGATAGTTGTGTTTGATGTCTATAATAAAAGCATCTTGTGATTAGTATCAAAAGTGATGTGTGTTTCTATCCACACACACTGAAGATCATGACGACTCATTGACCATTCTTTGCCCTTAGTAGGGTCGAGATTTAACACCTCAGTTTTAGCGGCTAAATTTTTTCTAGCGTTTTACGGCGGTAGCCGATCCTCAGCAGGACAAGACACCGTTGAGCTGTAGGCGAATAAGTGTTGTGTGAAGGGTGCACCCTTCACCTGTCCTGCCCAGCGTTATCGCTGATATTAGAGCCATTTAGTGACATCGAACATGGGCGAGAACGATAAAAACCTGTGTTTATCCGAGATTTGCGCAAAAAAAGTTCGGCAAAAGCTGCGATTACCTGTCAAAATCTGCGCGTAACGGTACGCATAAATCTAATGAAGTTCGAAAATTCTATAATAATTGCCATTAGGTTGGGATAACCGAATGCATAGGGTCGGTTGGCTACGTTGTCATAGCTCTTCCTGTATAGGAGAGTAGCAAGAATAAGTGCCTCCCTCTCCGGGATTGGCGAGCATGTCCACTTCCTAGTGCCCGTCCCGCGAAACGAGGCGTTCCGCTTTTCTCCCATTTCCACCGGTCGGTTCAATGGAAACAGAGCGGACGGGCAGCCGCCGCCTTCATGCCAGACACGCGACATAGCGATTTGATTTCCGCCTAGCGGACAGTCTGGAAATATCCTTCGAATGTCCATTAAACGGTCTTTTTCTAGACAACCAAAAAAATCACTTATTTAACTTTGTTATTGACGCTATCTGATTATTAAAATTTCCATCCAT
The DNA here is from genome assembly GCF_047723935.1 of Gluconobacter sp. NCBI lineage: Bacteria > Pseudomonadati > Pseudomonadota > Alphaproteobacteria > Acetobacterales > Acetobacteraceae > Gluconobacter > Gluconobacter sp. The sequence continues at coordinate 3,468 of NZ_JBDOBO010000123.1, read as the reverse complement.
ATTTCTATGTCTTAGTATTATCAATAAAACAACGCATCATTTAGTTGATTGAAAAAGACTGCCATGGTCAGTGGCACCTATCATGACACAGCACTCTCTCCCTACGGAATGAACCATATGACAAACCCTTTTCAGGATCGTGAACCACACATTGAGGCTAATGAACGTATTCGGACGCCTCAAAAGGGCGTATTTCGCGCTCTGACCGAGGTATTCGGCACGGGCGATGAAGAACGTGAGTTCGCAGTGATACTGCCGGTAGGGTGTGGCAAGTCTGGCAGCATCACTATATCGCCCTTTGCCTTCCGTTCGAGGCGGACGCTGGTAGTCGCTCCCGGTGTGGCAATAGCAGAGCAATTAGCCCGTGATTTTGATCCGTCCAACCCTAATATGTTCTATCAGAAATGCGCCGTGCTCACCGGCGCGCCTTATCCTGAGCCTGTCGAAATCCGAGGCACGACTACCAACCGGTCTGATTTAGACGAAGCGGACGTCGTCATCACTAATATTCAGCAGTTGCAAGGCGGCAACTCGAACCGCTGGCTGCGTCAACTACCGGCCGACTATTTCGACCTGATTCTCGTCGATGAGGGGCACCACGGCGTAGCTGAGAGCTGGCAAGCTCTCAAAGCGCAGTTTCCCGAAGCAAAGATCGTCAATTTCAGCGCGACCCCGATGCGTGCCGATGGCCAGCTCATGGAGGGGCGGGTCATCTACACTTACCCTATATTCGAGGCAATCCGTGAAGGCTATGTCAAACGCCTTAAGGCCGTACAGCTGAATCCTCGCACGCTCCGGTATGTGCGCCGCGAAGACGGTCAGGAGATTGAGGTGGGCCTTGACGAGGTACGTAGACTAGGCGAAGAGGACGCCGATTTCCGCCGCAGCATCGTAACTTCTACCGAAACGCTTAACACCATTGTGGATGCTTCCATCCGTGAACTCTACCGGCTGCGTGAGGAAACTGGCGACAGCCGACTGAAGATTATTGCCTCTGCCCTCAATTATGAGCATTGCCGACAAGTCGTCGAAGCCTACGTTGCACGGGGCCTGCACGCGGATTATGTACATTCACGAGAGAACGCGCCGGCGAACAAGAAAGTGATGCAGCGGTTGGAAAGTCACGAACTCGACGTGATTGTCCAGGTGCGCAAACTTGGCGAAGGGTTCGACCATCCGTACCTGTCCGTGGCTGCCGTGTTCAGCATCTTTAGCAACCTATCTCCTTTCGTTCAGTTCGTAGGCCGCATCATGCGTGTCATAAGGCAGAACGCTCCCGGCGACGTCCTCAACCAAGGCGTTGTCGTGTTTCATGCAGGAGCGAACATCGCTAGACGCTGGGCTGACTTTCAGGAGTTCAGCGAAGCCGACCGCGACTACTTCGACCAATTGCTGCCTGTGGAGCTTGTCGATCCATCTCATGCGCCCGCCGAAAGACAAGTGGAGCCCGTTCCTCATGACTTGGACAATGTGGAGGTGCGCAGCCAGTCCGATGTGCACGTTGAGGAAATTCCACTTTTGCTGGACGCTGCGGCCTTAGCCGCCCTTCGCGTGCTGCAGGAGCGCGGATATACTACGGCTGACGTTGCGACCGCCTACCAGACGCTGCAGCCACTTCCGACTACTCGTGTACGCAAGCGACAGGCGATGCGCAACGGACTTTCGATCCGAGTTCAAACGGCAGCTGGGCGAATTCTCGGCGAGCGGGGCATCAACCCGAATGGTCGTGAACTCGATACGCGCCGCCTCGGCAAGACGAACGTGGTCGTGATGATTGCTGCAATTAACAATCAGGTGAATACCTTTGTCGGTATGGGAACGGGACAACGGCACGAGTTTTCGCGCGAGATGCTTGAGCAGATTGACCAAGGGTTCGACGGTATTCTCGAGGCGGCAGTAACGGAGGTGTTCGATGGCAATTAAGTCGCTCGTTACCCATGTCGAAATAGACACCGCAGGGAAGGCCCATAACTGTCAAGCCAGTGCCAAGCACCGTATTGAGAAGGGCGATATGCGTCTGAAGGTCAGAAACAGCCGGAGTTGGGACCACTACTGCGTAGACTGTGCGAAGAAAATAATTGGAAGGGACATAGAGAAGCTCAAATTGATCCAAGAAGCGTGGCCTGCAGCGGAATAGTTAGATCATGTTTTTACTGAGAACAATCGAGAGCTGACGTCACTCCAAATGCATGTCCGCTGTTTTGATTTCTAATCCACCAGCGGACATTTTTCTTGCCCTCTGATCTGCCTGTCTGCTCAGTGATACAAAAGCAGACAGGCGGCAGTCGCCTTCATATCGGCCATACAGGAGATTGGGAGAGTTTCCTGAAAGCTGACATTCGCGAAGATAAAACTCGCGGCAATGCGGATTGCAGACATGAATGTATGAGCACAGCGGTCATATCTGGTGGCGACACGCCGCCAGTCCTTGAGTTTTGCGAACATATTTTCGATCAGGTGACGCTTTTTATACAGATTCCAGTCATAAGATGGCTTTGATTTCCGGTTTTCTTCGGCGAAATACAGGCAGTGATATTCCGGTCTGCGCGCAACTGCCTAATTTTATTACTGTCGTATCCCCGGCCCCCGAGAACTTCTTCTGTCTCTTCTGGCAGATTTGCCAGCAGAACATCCGCACCTTTGAAGTCGATGACCTGCCCTGCCGTCAGATAAAGTCGGACCGGTCGTCCCTGACCATCACAGACAGCATGGAGTTTTGAGTTCAGCCCGCCTTTTGCGCGTCCGATATGGCGGGGAAAAGCCCCTTTTTAAGCAGGGAGGCCGATGTCCAGTGAGCCTTGAGATATGTCGCATCGATCATCAGGCGCTTCGATCGGCCCGCCTGCTCAGTCAGTGCAGTGAAAATCCGGTCGAAAATACCCAGACGGCTCCAGCGGATGAAGCGATTGTATAAAGTCTTGTGCGAGCCATACGCTTTCGGGGCATCTTTCCACTGAAGGCCGTTGCGGATCACATAAACAATCCCGCTCAGGACACGACGGTCATCCACACGCGGAACCCCATGTGCGAGAGGGAAATACGGCCTGATCCGTTCCATCTGGCGCTCGGACAGCAAAAACACGTCACTCACAGGCTCACCCTCCATCAGTTAAGCCTGTGAATCACAACACACCGCTCAACTCAATGAATTAACAGGTCTTGAGCCTAATACGCCTGAGCCTTCTCCAGATCGAGGCGGAACGCTTCAAAGTCCACAGTCCGGGAAAACGCTTCAAGCTGATCGCCAAGCCCTTCAACATCAAAGAAACTGCTCTGCTTCATCTTCCATCCTTCCCAATCAACGCAGGAAAGATGGAATCACAGACAACCGTTCAGAGCCAGAGGATTTTTCGAACCCTTCAGGCTATCCAAATAAATTAAATTCAACTACAATATTTTCTATATCATTTATTATATCAAGAATTTCTTCTGATGGGTCTAACTGTGACTTTACAATATCATTTGCCC
>NZ_JBDOBO010000122.1:0-4889 GCF_047723935.1 Gluconobacter sp. | reverse complement strand
GATGAACGGACAGAGTATCTGATCAACGACCGCCTGTCGTTCATGCGCTTTCTGAGACTGGGGCTGTCGGACTGAATTGCCCCGGGTTTTGTGGAGACAGAAAGGCCTGAGGAAATTCAGATGACGTGTGATCGGGTGTTTTCGTCGGCAAAAAGACTTGCCAACGCATTATCAGCTGTTCTCTGATGTCTCGGAAGCACACAAGGTCGCATAAAATGATTGAAAATTAGGAATTGCCACTCAAGTTTTCTCTGTTTGTTGGGCTGCTAGCGGGGCTGGCGTCGTTAACGCTTCTCAAGGATTCCGGCCTCACTTTCAGTTTAAGCTGGCATTGGCCGGTCAGTGTCGCGGCGATAACGGCTGGTATCGCAAGCCTCCATTTGTTTCTCGGCAAGACACTCTACAGCCGCATGTGGGTCGTCCCCGCAGTCAGTTTCATGGGATCGCTTCTTTGGTTGGTCGGTGCGGAAGCTTATGCCTTGCATCAGGTCGCTTCTCATCCCTCTCTTTCCCTGTACCATCCAACCAGTTTCAGCGATGAATTCTTCGCCGCAGACTGGTGGGCATCTGATGCGTTCCTGCGCTACCCTGCTTATGGACTTATAGCGGTAACAATCGGATATTTTGTCGCCCTCATCTACAGGGCCAGAGTGTGATCATTGCATCCCATGTCCGGTTCTGAGTGCTCTTCAGGAAGGGACATTTTGTGGTTTAGGCGCTCTACGTTCGAAATTGCGGCCTCCAGTTCGGAGAAATCAGGTTGCCACCGGGGCAAAGGTCGAAACGCCTCCTCGGCCACCGCAACACTCTGATCATCAGGATCAGCTTCCTCTCCCAAACGAGGCCGCCCCCGCTTACGCCCTGGAACGGGTTTTTTCGGCATCCTGACCGCTTCTCGGAGTGGTGCGAGATCCTTCAGGGCAAAGAGACGCCGCGCAGCGCGGTGCGTGACATCGATGACCAGTCCACGGTCCAAAAACCGCTCCAGCAGGACACAGGCGGCTTGCACGGATACGGACAGCCGGGCGGCCAGGGTCGTCGCGGAAATCACCGGATGGGCGGCAATGATGTCTATGGCCAGGGCTGCTTTTGAATTGCGCCGCTGATTGCCGGCCTGCGCACGCGCGTCGCGCCAGGCCCGTTCCAGCGTGTGGACCATATCCCTAATCCCAGCCGCTTCGCGCTCCAGCGCGTCCAGCCATGTGGGTATCCAGCGCCGCTCCTCCCAGGACGTCCCGCCTCGAAAGGCTGCCGCTCCCGTTACAGGATACAGACCGCTAAAAACCCCTTCCTTCTGCCACAGACGCACCAGCGCCCCACGGAAGGGCGCACGCGCATCACCGACCTCGATCCACTCCCGGAAGGCCAGAGCACTACCCCACAGGATGCCCATATGGCTGACAGGCGCTACGGCGACAGTGAGAGCCTGGGTGATCCGCTCTTCCTGCGAAGTGGTTGCCCTGGCAAGCCACTGATACTGCTCGAAGGCATAGCGCAGGGCGTCAACCTCGCCGCCACGCTCGAACACATCCTGTCCACGGATACGGGGCCGCAGCCCCTCAAGGCTTGCGGCCAGCTGCCAAGGGTCAATCAGATAGCCATCCACGGCCGCACACTGCCGGGCAGCTTCCAGCCGCATCCGGAACAGAACCGCCTCGCGCAGAGGATGTCGCCTGAGCTGCTGCTCGAGAGCGCCAAACGCCAAGGCTGTACGGGTTAAGGCTGGCGTCACGTCTTCCGGACGGGCTGCGGGGCGTTCCAGCCGCATGTTCAGAGGTCTTTCCCGGCCTGTCCATAGGCATTTGGCTTCTCGCACGCGCCGATCGCGAGAGCCTGCACGACGATCGGACTGGTGGCGATCTTGAGAATGATGGAGATCATACTGCTTGTCCTTTGCCTGACGCGTGCAAAAATACGCCGTCAGACGGGTGTGGGCAAGCCATGCAATTCAATCTAAATAGCACGTAACTTGAAAACACGTCTTTTTCCGTTTTTGGCCCCCTCCCCCGTTTTTATGTCCGATAATTTCCCTTGTCGGACATAATAAATCCGGGAAAAAACCAATTGTCGAAATTCCTTAATTAGGAGAATCCCGGCTTCCGCGCCGCCAAAAGTAACCTTAATCAGGTTACAAGGAGTCCCTTAATTAGGTTAAGTGCCCGTTCATAGTCGGACTTGTTCCATGCCGAGGATTCACTCCATGTCCATCTTGGGGGGATAACTGCTGGTCCGGTCTGGTTTGGAGCGTCCGGACAGTATTTTCTGCCGTTCATTCAGCTATGTGTGATGACCGCTGCGCGCTCCCAAGCAGTTCGACAGCGATTCTGCTGCGCCCGGTAGCAGACATTCAAATCGTGACTGCGTTTGGGATGAAGTCGTCGTTCACGTCTCGGGATTGGAGTGGCGGTTTTCGGCTAGAGCAGACGCTTATACTGCACGGACCCCGTCGGCGTTTGATCGAGACTGGACCGATTGCAGCCTGGCGCGATGTTAATATTGACTGACGCACCTAGTTCTAACTGGCCGCAGGAACGCTTTTTTTCGTGGTGCATGAGATCCGTATGTGCGTTGTGGAAAATTAAGATAGGCTTTGCTATATGAGTCACGTGTCAATGGGTTGCAGGAGGCTTTCAGGTGTATAATTCAGCAAAGGCGGCGCAAATCATCGCTTATCTTGCGCTGAAAACCGAGGCTCGCGCGATCAATATGTTGAAGGCTATCAAGCTCGTCTACATCAGCGATCGGGAGGCGCTGAAGCGCTTCGCCATGCCCATGCTTGATGAGCCGCGAGCGTCATTGCCGCACGGCCCAGTGAACTCGTGGACTTACGACACCGCGAAGGGCGAAGTCGAGGACGCGAACTGGTCAGCCATCCTCGATGATCGAGCAAACCACATGATCGGCGTAAAGGCAGATATCGGGGTGGACGACCTCGACGAACTCAGCGACGCCGAGGTCGAGGTGCTCGACAGCGTCTGGGAAAAGTTCGGTGGCATGACGCAGTGGCAACTCCGCGATTGGACGCACAAAAGCGACAACATTCCTGAATGGGAAGACCCGAACGGCAGTTCCAACCCGATCCCGCTTGAGCGACTTCTACTCGCCGTCGGCATTAAGAACACGACTGAACATGCGCAATTCCTTCGCGACCAAGCATCGATTACCGAACTGCTTGCTGAGCTAGCGTAAGCAGGCCAACGGGGATGGCGATCGCGAAGAAGGGCACCCTGCTCATTGTGTCCGGGCCGAAGCATGATCCGGGACGTAAACACCTTCATGTTGTTTGCAATGATCCAGACGACAAGGGAAACGTTGCGTTAGTAAGCGTTTGCTCGGTCACCGGCACGAACCACGACACCACCTGCATCCTTCAGAAACACGAGCATGCCTTCCTCAAGCATGACTCTTTCGTGCTCTACGCACGAGCGACAATCGTTAGCACGAGCAGCCTCACCAACGGGATGGCGGCTGAACTAATAGTCATGCACGACGACATGAACGGGCAGACTTTCCTACGCGTGCTAAGGGGCATCTGCCGCTCGCCGCAGACCCCGCGCAAGGTGAAGACGTATCTTGGCTGTGATGAGCTGGGAGCCGAGGAAAACCCGACCACCTAGCCTAGCCTCACTCGTCGACGCTGGCGCTGGCTGCATAACCATTGTCGTGGCTGCTCAATCTATGCGCAGTTTTTCCCCCTGCGACTCGCCTGTTTGGGGGATGCTTTGCTGCCCGGACGTGGCCAAACTTGTGAATGGCTAATTCCGGCGTTGAACCGACATTCACGCAACCGTGCCGGAATGTAGGGCTGTGATTCGCAACTGACACCGCGTGAACGTCAGGTATCTGGATAATCCGGTATTAAACTCGTCATTCGCCTATCGGCCAAAAATGGCAGCGGGCGTTTGCTCTGGTCATGTCGGCTATTCGGAAAGCGGTATGGGTGGCTGTATGGTCTGAGAAGCGGCGGAAGCAGACCCGTGCATTGATAAAAAACGCGATCGCGTTTTGTAACCTAATTAAGGGCTTTTCTCGCATCAATAAGGGACATTCGCATAATTAGGGGTATCAATAACGTGCTGAAATGTCAGAATATTGACTAACGTAATTAAGGAATTTCGACACTATTGTCGAAAACCAGAAGATAATGATAATCCGCCGCTGACTGCCGTTTTTGTCGCCGAAAAAACCACTTAATCGCGATAAAAATGCAGAAGATAATGATAAAAAAACCACTGACTGATGATAAACAGACACACGAGGCCACGGGCAAAATGGTGCACCGATAATCTGCAATATGACCTACTCATCCGGCGATGGAGCAGAGGAAACACCATCTTTTTCCGCAGACTGTCGGAAAGCAGATCGACCCGCTCAACTCCTAATGACCGACATAAAAGCAGTAAAATTACTTATTAAAAATAGCATGCTGTTTTTATCATTAGTCAGTGGTTTTCTCCTGACCTAATTACACTATTATCCATATTAAATGGATTCATAAGTCACTGATAAAACAGTATTCCAATTATCATTATCCGCTGGTTTTCGACAAAAAAACAGAATATGAGGATAATTCGCTAAAAACCGAGCTTTCCGGCCTCGCGGAACCCATTGCCTTATCACAGGGTAACAAGCACACTCATCTACGAAACAGAACGCAATTAAATTATCACACGCCGCGCAGGTTACTGTCGGCTGGGGCATATCGCCATTATCTTGGTCATAGCGTCGATGAAAGAGCCATTCAGGTAGCGGACAATCTACACCATTTACATCATTGCTGTATTTGCTGTATTTGTAGTCTTCAATGAAGGAGAGGATCGTGCGTACATTTTCGACCAGTGACCTGTCTCGTAAATCAGGCGATATCATCGCTAGCGCCTTGCAAAGCC
>NZ_JBDOBO010000121.1:0-5128 GCF_047723935.1 Gluconobacter sp. | reverse complement strand
CCTGTGACCCCTACCATGTCAAGGTAGTGCTCTACCGCTGAGCTATGCGCCCCCGATCCGGTGAGGCGGTGTTTAGCTGTCTCGAATGTGGGTGACAACCCCCTTGAACAAAAAAAATGCACTGAGGTTATGACTGACCCTTCCCCCTATCCTGCTGTAATCATTCAAAAGCCTCAGAAAACGGCCATTCCTCTTGTGGTTTCTTCTCCGCATTCCGGACAGAAATATTTTCAGGATTTTCTGGAGAGCAGTCGGCTTTCATTGTGGGAGCTTCAGCAGACAGAAGACAGGTTTGTCGATCAGTTGTTCGAATGTGTTCCATCCATCGGGGGAACATTGCTGACAACGGAATTTCCACGGATCTGGTGTGACGTTAATCGGGATTGTCGTGAACTGGATTCGGGAATGTTCAAACCTTCCCTTTCCGCCACTGGTCTGCTGCAGACCTCGAAAGTCCGTGCAGGTTTCGGGGTTATTCCGCGTTGTGCCACGCAAGGACGACCAATCTATACGCACTGCCTGCCACTGGATGAAGTTCAAAGGCGCCTGGTTGCATCGTGGGTCCCCTATCATCAGGCCCTTCAGAATCTTTTGTACGAAATGCAAAAACAGTTTGGGTCGGTAATTCTTCTAGAGGCTCATTCAATGCCCCGCCTGCATCAGGCGAAAAGCTGCGACATGGTTCTGGGTGATCTGCATGGCAAATCATGCTCCCCCGCTCTCACAGAGTATGTGGAGCAGTATTTTTCAGGCAGAGGATACGCTGTTCGAAGGAATGTGCCTTACGCGGGGGGCTACATCACCCGACATTATGGCCAGCCATCTGAGGGCATTCATGCCCTTCAGCTCGAAATATGCCGATCCCGTTATTTGAATCCGGCCACCCTTCAGCCTTCGCGTGGGTTTGAACAGGTTAAAAACGATATAGATGACCTTGTGCTTGAGTTGGCTGATCTTGCATGTCACGCTTTTCAGGTCAGCGAGGCTGCTGTGGCAGAATAATCCCGGTGGCTTTTTTATGGTTACGAACTCAAGAAACCGGTCACTAGATTGTGCCCTGCCTATTCTTTGAGACTATGCGCTAAGCTCCGGATTTTAAACTCTGGTTTGGGACATAGGCATGTTTCTGGGAATTGACGTCGGAACTTCCGGAATCAAGGTTTTGTTGGTGGACGAGAACCAACAGGAAGTTGCGTCTCATACAGAGGGTCTGACAGTCAGTCGGCCATACGATGGATGGAGCGAACAGGCTCCGGAAGACTGGTGGACTGCGACCTGTCGTGGCATCGACCACTTAAAGTCCAGAGTTCCAGAAGCTGTTTCTGCCATACGGGGTATTGGTCTTTCCGGCCAGCAGCATGGTGCAGTTTTGCTGGACTCTGCGGGAGAGGTTCTGCGCCCGTGTATTCTTTGGAATGATACCCGCTCAGAGGCGGAATGTGCGCTTTTTGAAGAGCGTTTCCCCCGCAGTCGAGAGATTACGGGTAACGTTGCAATGCCTGGCTTTACCGCTCCAAAAATTCTGTGGGTTGCGCGGCATGAACCTGAAATTTTCGAACGTATTCAGCATGTTCTCCTTCCCAAGGCATGGCTGCGCTACAGAATGACGGGCCAGATGATTGAAGACATGTCCGATGCTTCAGGCACTCTCTGGCTGGATGTGGGAAAACGTGAATGGTCACCTGAAGCTTTGAAGGCAACGGGCCTGACATGTGCCAACATGCCTGAGCTCCGTGAGGGGACTGCGCCAGCAGGGTACCTGAATGAAGAGCTCACCAAACGTTGGGGAATGGTTGCTTCCCCGGTCTTTGCCGGCAGTGCGGGCGATAACGCTGCGGGAGCTGTTGGGCTTGGTGCAATCCGCAATGGCGATGCGTTTATCTCGCTGGGAACGTCTGGTGTTGTTTGGGTGACGACCAACGAATTTCGTCCGGAGCATCAGTCTGCCATCCATGCGTTTTGTCACGCTGTTCCCAAGACCTGGCATCAGATGGGGGTCACTCTGTCTGCCGCGGCTTCGCTTGCCTGGTGGGCAAGAACCTGTGGGATGAAAGAAGCTGATCTGCTGGCTGAACTTCCGGAAAAACCGTCCCACCCTTCTCCAGTCTTGTTTGCCCCTTATTTGTCTGGAGAAAGAACGCCTCACAACGATGGGACCATTCGAGGGGCATTTATCGGGCTTTCACAGGACACAAGCCGTTCTGAGCTGACGCAGGCAGTATTAGAGGGGGTGGCATTCTCTTTCCGGGACGCCCTTGAGGGGCTGAAGGTGTCAGGATCTTCCATTCAGGAAGCCGACGTTATCGGCGGGGGCTCGCGCAGCCCATTCTGGATTTCCATTCTGGCGTCTGTGCTGGATTTGCGGCTCCATTGCCTGGCACATGGAGAGCATGGTGGCGCATTCGGGGCTGCCAGGTTGGCGCGTCTTGCGGCAACAGGTGAAAGTGTAGAGAGCGTCTGCACGTCTCCAGAACGTGTCTCGGCAACTGATCCTGAAGCTGGCCTTCAAAATGAATATGCTGCGGCCTATCGCCGGTATCGTCGGATATATTCAGCGCTTCGTAACATTCAGGATACGTGAATTAATTTTGGTAACGCAAAAAGAAGAGGTTTTGTCTGCGGAAAACGCATGGTAGGGCCCATGGTCATGCAGACAAAAATTCCTTCCGTCTATCTTGCCGGAGATCTCGTCTTTCGACCTGATGCTCTCTCCATATTCGAGCGCCTCAAAGCTATTTGTGCGGAGTATGGGCTTGAAGGGATTGCTCCGTTTGACGGGCAAGAAGAAGCTCGTCTGATGCCGCCAGGACGGGAGACCATTCTGGCATTTGTCCGCGCTGACCGAGCATTGATGGATCAGTGTGATGCAGGCCTGTTCTGTGTGGATCCGTTCCGTCGTGCGGCGGACATGGATCCAGGCACTGCCGTGGAAATCGGTTATATGCACGGTTTGGGCAAGCCGATGGAGGGCTATACAGTTGACGGACGACTGTATCCCGAAAAAGTTGAAGCATACTGGGAAAAATCCTGGAAGCAGTCGCTTCGAGCGAGGGGCGAGGACGGGGCGCCCGCTTCAGGCAGTCAGGAAGATCCAGATGGAATGTTGGTTCATTCTGAAGGCCTTCTACAAAATGGCATGGTAGACGGCTTCATCGGCTTCTCGGGCGGGGAAATCTCTATTGACCCGGATTTTTATGAAGCTTTTCGAAAAGCAGCAAAACGTCTCTCAGGGCGTCTGAGCCATTAAAACGTGCCTTTCTCTTTGATACAGCTATGGGAAATGCTCGCTGAGAAGCTTTGAGAGCGCCCGCGGGCAGGATTATCATCTTGAAAGGTTACTGCCTTGCGATTTCACAGGCTGGCCATTGTCTGTTTGAGTATGATGGCGGGATGTGCACCTTCTCCCCATCGAGATGTGCGGGACGACCTTTTGAAACCTGTTCATTCTGCTGCTCCAGAGAGCAATGGGAAAGATGGCCTCAAGGACGGAAAAGTACACGGTTCTATGTCAATGAGTACCGGCTTTGGGGCCGGTCGAGCTTCAAATGAGCTAGGGAGATACGGGTCATTGGGAGGATGGTGAAATACTCTATCATGAAAAGTGACTTTGTTATTTTTTAGGTCAAAGAATATGACATGCTCTGTTTGTAAGTCTTTATCGGGGTATCTTCGGGCACGCATAGGCGCTTCTTAATGGTTTGGAAAACATGTTTGATGCAGACTTCAAAGGGTCCGCTTATTGTAAATTTGGGATAGTCTGATTTTTTTCATGCTTTTACGTCTGACAAAAAAGTGCCCACCGTTTCTTTTTGTCGGCATCGTTGTATTCGTTGCAGCAATAGTAGGTATATCTTCGCGCTATATTGGGCAGCTTGCTCAGATCTGGCCAGCAAATGCACTGTTGCTTTGGCTGATGATTACTTACCCTCGCTTTAGCCAAAAAAGTTGCTGGATCAGTGCCTCTGTCGGTTACTTACTGGCTGGGTGGATAATGGCTGATCCGCTTTTTACAAATGCCTGGCTCACAACGGCAAACCTGGCTGGCGTTGGTATGGGGTACATCTTGTTCCGGCGCTTGGAACGACAAGAGACAGAGTTGGATGGTCCCCAGTCTGTTCTCGCCTTACTGCTGGTTTGTTCAGGCGCGGCAGGAGCCGCAGCGTTAGTGGGAACAGGAATTGCATTTTCTCTTCCCGGCAGTACCCCGTGGGGGCGCTTTATCTTGTGGTTCAGTAGTGAGCTGAACCGCTATCTCGTCTTGCTTCCTGTCTGTTTTGCAGGAAAAAAATGGTTTTCGGATCTTGTGAATGCAGGCTGGCGCAGTGTGTTGGTAACGCCAGGCTTCAATATCGCGCCTATTGTAAGTCTGGGAGCATCAGTAGTTCTCGCTACCCTCACTGGCGGTCCTGGCGCAATTGCTTTCCCCGTCCCTGCCCTGCTGTGGTGTGCCCTGACCTACAGCGTTCTGCCTATGTGTCTTGTCGTCCTGATTTTTAACGTCACGGTGATGGGAATTGTAGAAGCCGGGCTTCTGAATTTTCATCAGGCGCATGAGACTATTGGTGTAACCGTTTCCTTTCGGCTTGGTCTTTCTTTTCTGGTACTTGGCCCTCTTACAGTAGCAGCCATCATGAACACGCAACGCGCTTTGGTGGCGCGACTGAATCAATCCATTACTTGGGATAGTCTAACGCATGTTCTGAGCCGCCAGGCCTATCTGGAGAGAAGCGCGGCCTTGATTAAGGACGTTGTAGAAAACCAGAAGAGCAACGGCGTTGCCATACTTATGATAGACCTTGATCGTTTTAAGGATATCAACGACACGTATGGCCATTTTACGGGAGACGCAGCTCTTGTCGCCGTGACTGCTGCTATTTCTGATGTGCTTTGTCCCGACCAGATTTTTGGCCGCGTCGGCGGAGAAGAATTTGCGATTACCGTTGTTGCTATTGATGAAAAGATGGCTATCGATCTGGCTGAGAAAATTCGCCAAACGGTAGAGCATGCTCCATGCCTTCTTGCTGAAACAGGATTACAGATGACTGTCAGTATAGGAGTTGTTTATCGAGAATGTATAAATGAAAAAGACTTTCAGTCTCTTCTTACGAAAGCGGACGCTGCATTATAT
>NZ_JBDOBO010000120.1:0-5193 GCF_047723935.1 Gluconobacter sp. | reverse complement strand
TAAATCCGCTGGCGTACGCCTACGTTGGTTCGAATCCAACTCTCTCCACCAGGTCTTTTCTTCCAAGAAAATCAATTATTTTGCAGCGTGGACCCCACTCAGTTCTCGCTGTGCGTAGGGTCCGACGGCGCTATAGTAGCGTCGAAGATTGATCGGTGCGAAAGACGCACATTGAATCGCTCAATTGCACACTCCATCCTGACGATAAAATCTAGGTGCCTGGTTGATCGCTGAGTGTAGCATTTAGTGTCGCGGTATTAAGTTTTTAAGCGGCACGGGTTTAAACCTGCATATTGGACTTTAAAGCCAGCATAGACCGGTTTCTTTTGCGAGTATTTTCTATCGTCTTGCGAAAGTTGTGTGAAACAAGCCATTCGCCTTGACAGGTACTGCTGCGAACGCCCAATTTTCACTGGATATCCTTTTAGGGGCGCCGGTCATGGAAAGACCTTGGTTTGCGGCGAAGCGAAATGGTTATGGAGCAGGGCGCGCGATAACATGGGAAGGGCGCGTGACCATTCTTGTGTCTATTGGCGCAATCCTTCTGAGCAACATGGTTATGATGTGGGCCCAGAGCATTCCCGTTTTCATCATTTCTCTTATCGTGGACTTTGTGTCGGTCACCGGACTGCTTTGGATTTGCTCTGTTAAAACGGAAGGCGGATGGAAGTGGCGATGGAATGGCGAGTAACTGTTCCATCTATTGCTCAGATATAAGCTCTATCCCTGCGCATTATGCTTGCGGAAAATAAATGGGCCGCTGCCGCAATCCAAAGAATGCATTAGAATACGGCGCCGGAACTAAGAGTTACTTAGGCAAAGTAATTTTCACGACAATATACGGTAATTCCTGCATGTCTTTTCCATTGTGGAAGTCTGGCAGCCGTGCCCATTGGCCGATCGTGCAGTACAGGCCGTCCTTTCCGTAGGTCAGGCCATCTGGTTCAATCATACGCGGGTCATGCGCTACGATTGACAATGTGCCATCAGGGACATGCTTCAGGATTGCGTGGCGTTCGTCATCGGTAATGTAAAGAGAGCCGTCAGGTCCGGTTGCCATGCCGTCTCCCATCCCGCTTTCTCCTTCATCGCGGACGGAGACTTCAATGCGCTTTTCTGTGGCTTTCCAGTCCGACAGAACTGACGTGGGAGCCGCATAGAGGCGACGGCTTGTCTGCGGTTGCCAATAGAGCGTTTGCTGGTCTGGACTGAGGCCAATGCCATTAGCGCCGCCTTGGGGCATTTCGGCTTTGGTTGGATTGTACCGGGCTGCTCTGCCATCCATGACGGCCACAAAGCCCTTTTCGGGCATGACCGGTTTCGTGTCAGACAGAATGCGGCGTTGATGACCAGAGGCAAGGTCGACGACGATCAGCGCGGGATGAATGCCTGTCGAGGTATCAGTAATGAACGCGGTTCCGGCCTTCCCATGGGTCAGATCGATCCGAACGTCATTAACGTGACTATCTGGCAGAAGGGTTGGTGCAGACAAGGTGAGAACGTTCAGAACCTTGTTGGTCGCGGGATCAATCTCAAATAGCTTTTGCGCGCCTGTGATCGTTCCTTTGCCTGCCAGCATTCCTTCATCGAGCACCCAGAAGTGCCCTTTCGCATCAACGGTCATGCCGAGAGGGGAGACAAAATCCTGCTGTGTTTCCGCGTTCGGGAACGGCGTCAGGTGGCCGTCAGCATACGTGGCGAGACGCGGCCCGGAATGGTCTTTGACACTCCTGGGAAAGCCAAGCGCCAGGCGACCATCTGGAAGAGCAGCAATGCCGGAGGGCTGTGCATTGGTGAAGCGCCCGATGATTTCTACATTTCCAGAGGAAACGAAGCCCTTGTCTGTTGTTTCCGCAGCATAGGCCGTGGAAGCAATTAAAGGGGCGCTAACGAGTGCGGCAAGAAGGGCTGGATTGTAGAATTTCATGGACCAATCTCCTTGCTGCACTGGATCAGAACGCTGTGCGGGTAACAATTCAAGTTAAGTTGAGCGTTAAAGTTTCAAGCTGGAAAGTCATCATGCTGCAGGCTGGTCCTAGCTGTTTCGTAGTCGCTCTCGAAGCGCGGGGTCATGCGCGTAAAGGTAAAGACCTTTCATCCCGCGGGTGAGAAGAACATTCAAAGCATTCAGAATGATGCGTTCTTTGGCCTTTTGTGGGGCAGTAATGCCGCTTTGCCCCTGAAAGGCAGCACTGTCTTCGTAGTGGGCTGGATCGACGCGGATACTGTCAGTCTGAGCATCATAAGAAAGGGAAGGGCCTAGAATGACACCAGCGTAGTTCAGGTCAAAGCCCTGGATTGTATAGACCGAGCCGACTTCGTCGATTGTGTCGGGGCGTTCGGCCCAGGGAAGCTTTTCATCGGGTTTTGAGCGATCCCATCTCAGGCGGAAACGTCCTTCCTCGATGAAGTGGTCTTCTCCATCCAGCCGATAAGGGTAGTCGTAAGTTGAGAGCAGTCGGCATAGGCCGACTTCGTTATTCCGCTCTTTCAGATCATCGTAAAGCTGGGCGCAGTCGTCATAAACACGCAGATCAAAGTCTGGGTCTCGAGGGCGCTTTCCGATGTGTCCCTCTGCAAGTTGGTCCAGCCAATGCCGAATTTCTGGACCCGCCTCGACACGAAATTGCGTGGTTAAGTGCAAGGTCTTGGTTGCTCGGCCGTTCTTGAAACGATCCAGCAGATCCGCAGACCAATGACTCTTGAATTTCAGCACCTGCAACGGGTCAAACACCACGACGACTACGCGGGCCAATGCCAGAATTTCTTCGAGATGGTTCTGTTGCTGGAAATGATTGTACCGGTCAGGCCGAGTGAGAAGCAGATGGGCTTCATCGACCAGAACAATGTCTGCCTTCTGATTGGCTTTGTGCAGGCGGTTGATGAACGTCGTAGGTCTGTCGAAATCGGCCTTGCGAAGAGTGGGCGTCTCCGCAGCGACATTACGGTAAAGCTTCAGCATTTCCGGATGATTGACCAGCAGCATGTTGCGGGTGCCCGTCATGGGATCATCTGGGTTCTTTGACCGTGCCCGTGTCTGAATTGCATTGAAAATTGCGTTAAGGACAACGCTCTTCCCTGTGCCGGCAGCGCCTTCGATGATGAGGAGCGCGCTCTGATCTGACAGATGCGCGGAGCAGAAAGAGAGGACCTTGTTTAAAAGATCCTTCTGCTCAGCCGACAAGTGACGCGACAGGGAAAATTTTGTGACAGCGGCGTTTGTTTGCGCTGAAGAGAGCTTCTCAGTCTGCGGCAACATCGGCCACCTTGGCATCGGTGATACGCTGAGCATCCGCCGGAGAAAGGCGCACCACGAACCCTTGATGACCAGCGTTGATGTAGACGGCTTCCTGTCCCATGGCATCCTGAGATAGGACAACGGGAAGAGATGTGGTCTGGCCGAAGGGGCTTGTCCCGCCGGATTGATAGCCTGTCAGTTCATGGGCCTTTTCCGGATTCATCATTCTAGCGTTCCGACCGCCAAATAAGGCTGCGACCTTCTTCAAATTCAGCTTTTGGTGAGCTGGGGCCACGACGCAGGCTGGCTGTTTCTTGTCGATTTCGACGACGAGCGTTTTGAGCACACTGCCTGGGTCAGCGCCGATGGCGTCGGCCGCCTGCATACCGATCAGGCCGCCATTCGGATTGTATTCGTAGTCATGCAGACTGAAAGGCACGCCCTGTTTTTCAAGGAAAAGAGTGGCGCTGGTTTCTCGGCTCATGTGTGGTCCCCTGTCTGGCCGCGAAGCATCCTTGCAGGAGCCGTCGAAGGGGGCACGATCAGTCGATAAACATGTCCGGTCGGCGGCTGAAGCGGGTAGGCGCTTCCATGTCGGGCGCTCTCACGAAAAAGAGAGCCCGACATGCTGTATGAACCCTTCAGCAAGACTTCGCAATATTGTGCCAGTCACAGGGGAGAAGGTCAGTTCAGGGCGTCTGCGCGCCGAATTTGTCCCAGTGTTGCAGCAGTTCATGAATGATGCGGGACCCTACGCGATACCCATTGTCCAGCGCCACTTTTTCTCCATCGTAGCCGCTGTTCATGGACTGAACGGCTGTCATGCCATGGGGCTGCTCGGTGTAATTGGACGCACTACGCAGGACCAGAACACGGTTGCTGTCCACGCGGCCCGCCTGCCCAAGGCGTGTCAGGGCTTCGAGAATGCCAGAATCTTCCATGTCACTGGAGACAAAATGGCTCTTGCCCTGTGTGAGAAGGTGTACCCAGTCCCGTGCAAAACCGGTCATGATCTTGCCGTGCCAGAAGGTATCTGAGCCGAAGTCTCCACCGGTCACAACGGCTGGATGGCCAGCAGCGACGTCGGTAGGTTTGTAGAGCTTGCGCTGGGCTTCGAGCTGGGGCGGATCAGACAGTGTGACGGTCTGAGTCAAGTCATAGGCCCAATGCACCAGAGAGGGATTCAACTGGAAGGCATTGTTGTGCTGAATGCTACCATCAGGCGCGTCCCCGCCCGATAGAGCATACTGGTTCGGCTTCTGAGCCGTGATCATGAAGTAGCCGTATGGCCACTCCTTCGGAGCTTCCCGCTTGTCAATATAACGCGTGATATCCCCGACCACGTAATCCGCGATTGACACCGAACCGACGGATGCAACTGCGGGATCAAAGCCGGAAATGCCGTCCACCATCCAGTAGGCATGACGCAGATCGAATCTTGGATCTGTTGCGAGGGCCATGACGGATGTCGTGGCTGGAGCAATCGGAGTCCCTGTTACTACGACCAGCAGATGGTGTTGCGCATCCGTGTAGATCGGATGAATCCCCAGCGGGAATGGGACCTGCTCTGTCAGGTGCTCTCCTTCGATCCAGGGTTGAAATTCGCCTGCACGATCCCCGGTATCTTGGCCAATTTCGTACGTTGTGAGCACGACGGCCCGGATATCCCAGGGTTTTTGTTTGGCTTCCGCTGGCGTTGTTGCGAGTGCCATGGAGGCCAGGCAACCCAAGGAAAGAGTACGTGGCATGATTTGTTGCACAAAAGAGATAAGTTTCATGTATTCCTACCCTCGTTCCGCTCTCATAATGAGGACACCATACAGGAAAGATATCGAAAAGAAATATTCATCCTTGGTGAGTGTTCTATTATAGGCAACGGAATGATGCCCTTTATAGGTATGGTAATATTTTAAAATATAGATTGGAATATTTAATAATTTACTTCTGTATAAATT
>NZ_JBDOBO010000119.1:0-5338 GCF_047723935.1 Gluconobacter sp. | reverse complement strand
CCAAAATCCGCGGCCTCGGTCTGACGGCGCCAACGCCGGATCGCGAGGCCAAGCGCGCCAGATGTTTCAGCCGCCAGTTGCAGGCGACGGGACGCCGTCATCGACAGACGCGCCACGTCTGCGACCACGGCCCCAAGACCGCCATGCCGCAGCCCTTCCTCGAAACACGCCAGAACGTCAGCCTCTGAGGCTGCCTCGACATAGATGACCCTTCGGCCGGACAATCCGGCCTGTTTGAGCGCGGGACCAAACACATCCTGACGGGTGACGATCCACAACACCTTGCCGCGTGTGCGGGCAGCGATCCCAGCGACGAACTGTCCGGCCGCCGCACCATGCAGCGCATCATTGCCGCCACCAGCCACTTCATGGAGAGCCCCAAGCGCGAGCCCTCCTCTTGGCAGACGACTGTCGATCTCCCTCACGCCAAAAGGCAGAACAGACCGACGCCGGTTCGCATGACCTTCCAGACGACTGATGGCAGCACGCAACGTCTCCAGTGCTGGTTTCATGTCGGGAGAAGCACTCATTGCACAGGTCCGCCGCTCCTTGTCTGGCAGAATTTCAAGACTACATGTTCTTGTTTTGTTCCTGAATAACTGCGCAAGTCAATGCCAATTGGTACCTGACTGGTAGGATGATTTTTCAGTCCGTGTTCAAATTGGCTCACAAAAGTGCCGTAAGGACCTGAACTAGTAGGTTTCACCAATCTTACTGTCGAAGAGGAATTTTCCACCGGCAATCCCTGAATGGAATGCATGGTATTAAGGATCTTGCCAGGCCCTCTCAGGGATCCCGCTTCAAGAAACCGGATAACTTCCTGCTGGATGCTTGTGTTTGTTCCCAAAGCTCTTCCAGCATCTGCGCGGCGATCACGCAGAATAGACAGACGCACAAACCATGTGAGGCCTACCTGTCTGCCTCAAGCTATACATATCATCATCCTGTAGCGCCTTCTGGGTCATGGAAGGACTACCGACACGGTAGCGGACTATTACCGGTATGAAGTTATAGCTAACTGATTTTATTTGATTTTTGAATGAGTGGCGGAGGGGATGGGATTCGAACCCACGATACGGAATAACCCGTATAACGGATTAGCAATCCGCCGCCTTCAGCCTCTCGGCCACCCCTCCGCGTGGAAAGCAGTTTTTATACTGCGTTCGTGAAGGCGTTCTTAAGGGGGAACGGCCTCGCCGTCAAACCCCTTAAGAACAATTTTTTTATCTCATTCGGAAAGAAGCTTTTTCAAGGTTTCATTCACCAGAGCCGGGTTCCCTTTACCCTTCATGGCCTTCATCGTCTGGCCAACAAAGAAGCCGAAAAGCTTGTCCTTGCCAGATTTGAATTCAGCAACCTTATCCGCATTTGCTGCCAGGATGTCGCGGATGGAGCTTTCGATGGCTCCTGTGTCAGTCACCTGACGAAGACCTTTCCGCTCAACAATAGCAGAAGCCGATTCGCCGGTTTCTACCATGTCTTCAAGGACTTCCTTCGCAATCTTGCCGTTGATCGTCGAATCCGAGATCAGGCTTAACAGCTCACGCAGTCCTTCTGCACTGACCGGACTGTCTTCAATCGAGCGGCCGGTGCGGTTCAGGGCAGCAAAGAAGTCTCCGAGCATCCAGTTGGTAGCAAGGCGCGCATCGGCATTCTTTGCAACGGTCTCGTAGAAGTCCGCAACAGCTTGCTCTGCGGTCAGGACACTCGCTTCATAGCGACTGACGCCGTATTCGCGCTCCAGGCGGTCCCGCTTGGCTTCTGGCAGTTCTGGAAGAGCAGCTTCTAGTTCGTCAACCCAGGACTGCTCGATGATGAGCGGAAGCAGATCCGGGTCCGGGAAGTAGCGATAATCGTGCGCGTCTTCCTTGGACCGAAGCGAACGTGTTTCGCTGCGGACATGATCGAACAGGCGCGTTTCCTGATCAACTTCGCCGCCAGCTTCCCAGATCTCGATCTGGCGCTGTGCTTCTACTTCGATTGACTGCATGACGTAGCGGATCGAGTTGACGTTCTTGATCTCGCAGCGGGTTCGATATCCCTCCTCGCCCGGTTTGCGCACAGACACGTTGACGTCGGCACGCATGGAACCTTCTTCCATGTTGCCATCGCAGGTATCGATATAACGCAGGATCTGACGGAGCTTCCGCAGGTAGGCTCCGGCTTCTTCCGGTGAGCGGATGTCTGGCTCACTCACGATTTCCATGAGGGCGACGCCCGCACGGTTCAGGTCAATGAAGGAACGCGTTGGGTCCTGATCATGGATGGACTTGCCTGCATCCTGTTCCAGATGAAGTCGCGTCACGCCGATTTCACGTGTGCTTCCATCTGCGAGATCAACCAGCACCTTGCCCTCACCCACGATGGGATGAGCAAACTGGCTGATCTGATAGCCAGTGGGGAGATCGGCATAGAAGTAGTTTTTGCGATCAAAGCGGCTGAAAAGATTGATCTGCGCGTTCAGGCCAAGGCCGGTACGCACTGCCTGCGCAACGCATTCCTGGTTCA
This sequence comes from Gluconobacter sp., assembly GCF_047723935.1. Classification (NCBI taxonomy): domain Bacteria; kingdom Pseudomonadati; phylum Pseudomonadota; class Alphaproteobacteria; order Acetobacterales; family Acetobacteraceae; genus Gluconobacter; species Gluconobacter sp. Next base: position 2,830 of record NZ_JBDOBO010000119.1, on the reverse strand, counting down.
GAACCGGGAGCATACCCGGGAAACCCGCGTCAATCAGGCTGACATGCGTATTTGGCTCGCCGCCGTAAGAGGCGGAGGCGCCAGAGAACAGCTTCGCTTGGCTGATGACCTGGGCATGAACTTCCAGACCGACGACAATTTCCCATTCGCCGGTGTTGCCGGTGATACGATAGCTCATGCCGACACTCCTGCATGGATGGCGGGTCTGTGGGTAAAGGACGCTGCCTGTTCGATGACGTGTCCTGCTGCGATCAGTGTTTCTTCGTCAAAGAACTTGCCAATAAGCTGAAGGCCGAGCGGAACGCCCTGTGCGTCCAGACCGGCTGGAACAGAGAGCGCAGGAACGCCTGCCATGCTGGCTGGAACGGTGAAGATGTCATTGAGGTACATCTGCACCGGGTCTGTCGGCTTTTCGTCCTGAGCGAAGGCACTGGACGGTGCCGTTGGCGTCAGAAGGAAATCCACCTTCTCGAAGGCGTTCAGGAAGTCCCGCTGGATCAGTGTACGGACCTTCTGCGCGCGCAGGTAATAGGCATCGTAATAACCCGACGACAGAACATGTGTTCCGATCAGGATACGGCGCTTCACTTCTTCGCCAAAGCCAGCGGCACGGGTGGCTTCGTACAGTGCATCAAGGGAATCCCCCTTTACACGTTCGCCGAAACGCACGCCGTCATAGCGGGCAAGGTTTGAAGATGCCTCTGCGAGAGCTGCGATGTAGTAAGTTGGAAGGCCGTACTTCGTGTGCGGAAGAGATACTTCCACCACTTCAGCGCCAGCGGCCTTCAGCCAGTTGATACCCTGCTGCCAGAGTGCCTCGATCTCGGCTGGCATGCCCGGAGCGTGATATTCCTTGGGAATACCAACGCGCAGGCCTTTGACGCCTCGCGTCAGCGCTGCTTCGTAGTTTGGAACAGGCGTGTTGACGCTTGTGGAATCCCGCTCGTCGAACCCAGCCATGGACTCCAGCAGGATTGCACAATCCTGAAGGTTGCGGGCCATCGGGCCAGCCTGATCCAGCGAGCTTGCGAAAGCGATCGTGCCGAAACGGGAGCAGCGGCCGTAGGTCGGCTTGATACCAGCAATGCCTGTGAAGGCCGCCGGCTGGCGAATGGAGCCACCCGTATCCGTACCGGTCGCGCCTAGCACCAGACCTGCGGCTACGGCAGCGGCAGAGCCACCGGAAGAACCGCCCGGAACCAGCTTGGCGTCAGAGCCATTGCGCTTCCAGGGGTTTTCTACCGGGCCGAAGGCTGAGTTCAGATTGGCGGAACCCATAGCGAATTCATCGAGGTTCAGCTTGCCAAGGAACACGGCGCCGTCACGCAGAAGGTTGGACGTCACCGTGCTTTCGTAAGGCGGAACAAAATTTCCAAGGATCTTGCTGGCCGCCGTCGTGCGGACGCCGTTCGTGCAGAACAGATCCTTGATGCCGAGCGGAATGCCGGTCAGTGCGCCGCCCTCACCTTTCGCCAGAACGTCGTCCGCAGCCTTTGCTGCTACGCGAGCCTGATCGGGCGTACGGGTGATGAAACTGTTGAGGCGACCATCCAGACGTTCGATGGCATCCAGATGGGCGTTTGTCAGTTCAACCGCGGAAATCTTGCGAGCCTTGAGGGCATCCCGGGCGGAAGCCAGCGTAAAATCATGCATGCCGGACATTATTCGACCACCTTCGGAACCGTGTAGAACGGACCTTCACGGTCCGGAGCGTTTGACAGCACGTCATCGCGGCGATTGCCGTCCGTGACGCGGTCTTCCCGCAGGCGTGGCGTGGCGATGCCTGTGCCAATCATGGGAGGGACATCTGTGACGTCCACTTCGTTAAGCTGTTCCACCCAATCAATGATGGAACCCATGTCCTTTCCGAGAGAGTCTACCTCCCCCGGTTCGAGACCAATCCTCGCCAATCTGGCGATGCGCGTGACCGTTTTCGCGTCGAGCGACATGAACATTCCTGAAAAAGAGGAAATTATGGTAGCTTTTCAGCCGTCAGACAGATCATAACGCCGGGTTATGTCCCTGTTCAATCCACAAGACCTCCGTAATGTTCTTCAAACTGATCAGCGTATCCTTGGGCTGGACCCTGGATCGAAGACGATCGGCGTTGCCCTGACAGACGTTTCCCTCATGCTCGCCTCACCATTTATGGGGCTAAAACGGCGGAAATTGGGGGAAAATGCCAAGGAGTTGGCAGAGATCACGAAGCGCCAGAACGTTGGGGCGCTGGTGGTCGGCTTGCCCCTGTCATTGGATGGATCTTTTGGTCCCGCAGCACGCGCAGCGTCGGACTGGACAACAGCTCTTTCCGAACGGTTGGGTATTCCGGCTTGCCTTTGGGATGAGCGGCTCTCATCCAGTGCGGTCAACCGCTTCCTTATTCAGGACGCTGACATGACGCGTGGGCGACGCGCTGAAGTCGTGGATAAAATGGCGGCGGCCTACATGCTGCAAGGCTGGCTTGATGCGACGAAACCCGATCTTGAGAAGAAATATTTATAAAGAAAGGCAATTGGCTGAGGTCACATGAAACTCACGCCAATCAGAATCCCGAGAATAGAAAGCCCAACCAAAATACACAAAGGCAACATAAGGGTGGAAAGTAGAGACTCTCCCTCTTGCGTTGCATTCAAAGCAATTTCGTCTTCGGTATCGTCGATGTCTGTCTGATCAGTCATGATCGGACAGTACGATATCACGCCGGTACAGGCGAGAAAATTATCTCATTACTCCATCAAAAGCTAAAGTCCGAAGAGATGGATTTATGAAATGGAAAATTTTCAAAATCTGTTTGAGGGGTTGGTATCCACATCTCATACAACGTTGCAAA
>NZ_JBDOBO010000118.1:0-5378 GCF_047723935.1 Gluconobacter sp. | reverse complement strand
ACATAATTTGAAATCTCGAAACACAAAATACTGTTTTTTTTTTAAAAATAAAACAGGTTACGTTTTCGTTATGGATCTTTATCGGTAATGCCACTCAATCGAGGTCCATGAAAAGATCACTCCAGGAAACGACCTGGTGCCACACAAAAGGAAATCCATGTGATGCGCTTTCGTGCCTGTAAAATCCGAGCGTTGAATCAGCGCCTCCTCGTCATGACCTGCCTCGGAACCAGTGTGCCAGCCGGAATCATTGACGCTCTCTCTCTTTCGGAAGCTCAGGCTGCGACCACGGAGCAGGAGACGAAAAAATCAGCGCCCCATCGTGAAGCGCGCTCACGTTCACATGCTATTCCCACACTTTCTGAGCACCCCAAACCGCAGCATAAACGTACGGAAATCAATTCCACCACAGATGAAACCGTTCATGTATCCAGCGCACACCGTAGCCGCGGCGGCGGAATGATGCGCGTTGAAACAGCACCTTATGCAGTACAAACCATTACAAAATCATTTATTGATATGCGCAGCCCAACAAGCACTGCGCTGGAGCTCGTTCGCAACCTACCAAGCGTTAATATCGCCGTTACTGATACTTCCGGCCTGCAAGGTGGCCGCATTCAGAGCCGAAGCCTTACTGATGCCGATATGGCACTGATGATTGATGGCGGCCCTGCAGCCAGCGCGGCCTATATGGCAGAAAACGTTGAATCCGAAGACGTTGACAGTGTCAGCATGCTGCCAGGATCATCTCCGATTGATCTTCCCGTGACATCCGCAGCGGCAGGTGTTTTGAATCAGGCCACTCATGATCCCCAACACAAATTTGGGGGGACGATGGATTTTTCCTATGGCACAAACAATCTGGCACGCCAGTTCATCCGCCTTGAGTCGGGAGACATAGGCAACACAGGTAGCAGGGGATTTGTTTCCTTTGCCCACACCCATGCTCGATCATGGTTTGGGGGCGGCCGTAACGAGAAGATCCATGTGGACGTTGGTGTCCGAAAAGACTGGGCCAATGGCTCATATGCCCGCGCCTTCATGGGCTGGAACCTTGAAGACTTTGTTGTCGATACATATGGCACAGCCACACAGTTTTATAATTTTAAGCGGACCGGAAACAGCTATGGTCGCAAGGCTGAGTTCGACCCGGTTAATAACGATTACTGGAAGAACAACATCAACCATTGGATGCAGCTTTTTCTGACTGCCCCAATGCACGTTGTCATAACGCGCCGTCTACACCTTGACCTTCGCCCCTACTACAACTGGGGGCGCGGATGGAGTGGAAGCGCGGGAGCCTTTTCAAGCGCGACGAGCGGGAACACCTATAAATCAGGCGTGCCTGTTCCCACGGGAACTCCAGTAACCAGTTTCTTTTTGCAAGACGGGGCATTCAGTGTAGGTGCAACCGCAATCCTGGGTTACGATATTGATAAGCATAACCACTTCGAACTGGGCTACTGGTACCAAAATCAGGATTATACCCAGCACTTTCCAAGCAGCGTAACAACAGCTGAGGGTGCCAATCCCAGCCCCAATGATGCTACTTACCAGATCTATCGGAATGGCAACCGTGTCTATCCTGGCAATACAGCGGGTTTCGAAGTTCATTCGATATTTTTTCAGGACACAGCGAAATACTTTCACGACCGCCTTCTGGTGAACGCCGGCTTCAAATATGTCATGTCCAATGTCTGGTACATCGTTTATCCAAGCAGGAGACAGCTCGGACAAAACCTGACTGCGCCACTTCCTCACGTATCCATCAGCTATCACTTTAATGACCATCACCAGATCTACCTGAATGCAGAAGGTGATTTCCGCCAACCCTCATCCTCGGCAGTAGCCAATACGAATATTGATGGAACATTGCCGAAAAATCAGTACTCAATTAAAGAAGAATTAGGGTACCGATATAACGATAAATATTTTATCGTTGATCTTGATCTGTTCAATTACAATATCACGAACCGACTCTTGTCTACTTATGTCGGAAATAACCAGACCGGTGTCGTCAATGCTGGCAACCAAACCGCACGCGGCGTGGACTTGATGGTATCAACACAACCAATTTATGGTTTAAGCCCCTATTTTTCGCTCGAATATCTCAGCGCAACGACAGATACGAATATCGCAGCCTCGGATATTTATGGAAATCTCACAGCCTTCGCGAGCAAGGGCAAACAGGCTCCCTTGGCCCCACATTTTATGGCGAACTTTGGGCTGACGTACACTTACAAAGGCATTTTTGCCAATGGGGCTCTGCATTACACCGGCCCACAATCAACAACTCTTGCAGGCGACCAGCGTATGCCTGGCTATTTCACAAATACGCTCTCGTTAGGTTATCATTTCAAGCCTCTGTGGCATGCAAAATCACCGACCATCCGGCTAAACTTCACCAATCTTACGGGGGCCATTTTAAGAACTGGAGTAGTTGGCGTTGGAACAAATGCAAGTCAGGTGCGCCTCATGAACGGCAACCTTTCAAATCCAGGTTCGGGCGCTCAATTTATTCTTGAGCCTCGCTTTACAGTTACGGGAACAGTTTCAACGGCTTTCTAAGGTATGCCATCGGAGTATCTGATTGGACTGAGTTCTGTTTCCCTGAATACCTCAGCCAGACAGAACTCAGTCAAAGACATCTCATGCGGCGGTCTGGCGCATCAGAAGTGGACTATCATTGGTCCACTTCTCTGTCCCAAGCGAGGATGTTCCCGGTGTAGGCGGTCCAAAATAATTATCTCTTGCTCAAGGCATATCGCGTGCTCTGAACCATGACCGCCAGCCAGACATGCACAAATGCCCAGAGCCTCGGCGCTGCTTTTCTGTTCGGTTTCATTGATGGCTGAGCGACTGGCGGGAGCGCCCTTGACTGCCCGCAATACTATAGATTTGGCCGATATTTTCCCAGCCTACAGATAAAAACACAAAGACCGCCTCTCCTGCCGTCTTTTTCTACTCAATATCCCAGATAAAAATTCTTATCAGACCACTTCGTAAAGTATCTATCTTTTAATAAAATGCCACATAGATTTTAAATGGACCTCCTCAATAGGCAAAATCGCACTGTGAAATCCATAAGGCAGAGTGCACCGATTTAACAAAGAATTACACTTTTTTCATTTCCCAATAAATAAGCTACTTGCCTCCTTCAAAAAATAGGCAAAAAGAATGAGTATGTCGGAAGCAGAAACCATACTCATTCTCCTGGCCATGATTGTTATAAGCAGTCTGGCGGTACGAGCGCTCTCCAACCGTGTACCTGCTCCCTTGGTCCAAATCTTTTTAGGGATCGTTGCGGCTCTTTGCGGCCTGCATGTCGGGTTGAAACCAAGCTTATTCATGCTGGTCTTCCTGCCCCCGCTCCTTTTCACAGACGCTTTCCGTATGCCTCTGCGAGAATTCTCCGAACTGCGAAGTGTAATTCTGTTTCTGGCATTCGGCCTGGTGGTCATCTCAACGGTTCTCTGTGGATACGCCATTCACTGGATGATACCTGCCGTCAGCCTAGCAGTATGTTTTACACTTGCGGCGGCACTTTCACCTACGGATACCGTCGCAGTCTCCAGCCTCATCGCAGGCCGCCGCGTGTCTGAACGCCTTATCCATATCCTGAATGGTGAAGCTCTATTTAATGATGCTTCCGGCCTTGTCTGCTTTCATTTTGCGATGATTGCCGCAATGACCGGAGAATTTTCATACCGCCATGCTTTCAGCTCATTCTTGCTGGTTTCGTTCGGAGGGCTGGCCATCGGTGCAGGACTGGCATGGATTGCCGTACGCGCGGAGCGCATCCTCCTACGACGCGGATTTGATGATCCTCTCATGCAGGTTCTGATGATTGTTTTGTTGCCCTTTGGCATTTATGCGGCCGCTGAAACAGTACATGCATCAGGCATACTAGCGGCTGTCTCAGGGTGCATGGTGATTAAACTGACAGGCGTGTCAGACGAGGCTGCCACTTCTACCAGGCTTCAGGCAAGCACGGTGCTCGATACGGTCAGCTATGTCTTTAATGCCCTAATCTTCTTACTGCTTGGCTTACAGCTTCCATGGCTTTTGAATGCCGGCGTCGAATTAGCTCAAGAGCACAGCGCGCACTTCTGGCAACTCTCGCTGCTTGTCGCAAGCGTCTATGCGATCATGTTCGTAATCCGATTTTGCGGTATCTGGATTTCTGTCATCCGAAGATGGGCGGTTGCCCGTATGTCCCATCGGGCATTTGCATTTCCGCATTTTCTCGAAATCGTTTTGCTGGCATTTTCCGGCGTCCGCGGTGCCGTTACTCTTGCTGCTGTGCTCTCTTTGCCGGCACTTGGGATTGACCCTCAGGCCTTTCCCGAGCGCAGCTTCGTTATTACTGTAGCGACAGGAGTGATTGTTCTCTCGCTCGTCATGGCAGCAATCGCTATCCCTCTGTGTATCCGATTTCTCCCACGCGATATGTCTGACAAACACGCGCAAGAAGAGAGTCTCGCACGCCAGCGTTTGCTTCAGGCCACTCTGCAACTTCTGCATAATGAGCAAAGTCGCGCTGAGAAGGACCGGAGTGAAGCGATTGACAACGCGAATAACAATCACGGTAACGAGGATATGAGACTGGAAGTTCTGGGACGCCTCCTCCAGACATACGAGAACCGCCTTAGCCAGATTGATGGCCCGACACAATCCCCGGTTTTAACCCGGACAACGGCGCTTCGGCGGGAACGCATCGAATTGGCTTTGCGTCTCATCGTTCTCCGCCTGCAACGCCAGACGCTTCATGCGTTGGTAGATGCACGAGACATCAATGATCAGACTGAATGGGATATTCAGCGCGAACTGGACTATGAAGAACAAGTGATCCGCAGTCGGGTGCAGAGATTACCCCAGGATATTTAATGGTAACGTGCAGCGGCAACCAGAATGCATGCAAACATTTTCTGCCCAAAGGACGCGGAAATGACCAGAGTCAGTTCAGGGTCACGATAAGAAGGGGCTAACAGCAATCTACAAGACATACGGCTGTCAGCACTACTGAACAAAAAAATATCGTAGCATTTTTGCTTCCGCCCCCTCGCAGGCACGCAATAGGTTCACATGGCAGTCAAACATTGGCCTGACAAGCAAAACGTACGCATTATCCTTAAAAAAACACACACATGCGTCTCAGGAGAAGATCTCTCCGTCCGAGCAAGCAGACTCAAAGCGAAATATCATAAAAAGGGCTTCACAAAAGAAAAGAACAATATTTACAATTCGATAACAAGAGAATTACCCAATGAATATACATCTATAAAAAAATGATTTTATATATTTTTAATATGTAATCTTTCATATTATATGGATGGCAGCATCGAAATATAAATAACTTAGATAAAGATAATTATAAT
>NZ_JBDOBO010000117.1:0-5492 GCF_047723935.1 Gluconobacter sp. | reverse complement strand
CAGCAGATTGCCAATAATCGCCCATTCTTCGTCCGTCAGCTCGCCACGCATTCACAGGCCTCCGTAAAGAACAGCTTTGAACCACATAGACAGAAAACTGAAAAGATCTTTTGTCAACACAAGCTAAGGTGTCTCGGCTTTATAAATTTTTGTTCGTTTTTTTCTTAGGCTTAATTCTTTCAAGTGCCCTTGTCAGACACACTCTCTTTTTGCTAGAAGCCCGATCGAAGGATGGGCGCGTAGCTCAGCGGTAGAGCACTGCCTTCACACGGCAGGGGTCACAGGTTCAATCCCTGTCGCGCCCACCATCCTAAGTTCTTGAAATCACTGGTTTATTTTATCGTTCCTGCGAGCCGATTAGTTGTTGTGCTGCGCAGTCTGATGGCGATTCGGCGCATATGAGAATCGCGTTGAATTGGCAAAAATCCGTGCAGTTTGTTCTGGCTCCGTTCAGGGTATTCAATCGTCCCGATTGAGCCAGTTTTCCACATCTTTTTTATACTCGTCCGGCATCTTCTTCGCATACCTGGTAACGATTGAGAGCGTTGCCCACCCTCCATCGTCCTTTAGCTTCAGGATGTCGCGATGCAGGCAGTAATGCCAGGTCGCCCAGGTGTGACGCAGGTCGTGTGGAGTGATGTCGGGAACAAAGGCAGTTTTAACTGCACCGCTGCCCTTAGGCTGCCATTTTCGCGTCCTTCCCGGTAGGCCTGCCTTGCGGCAGGCGACACTCCAAGCGCTCTTGATTTGACCGCCTGCCAAGCGTCCCTTGCTGGCGTATTCATCGTTGATTACGCCAGAGGCATCGGGCCGGCGAATTCGCGGGCGAAAGACAGGTCCGTCACTATGCCCCAAGGTGAGTAGAGATCGAACCCGTTGGTCATGTAGAGGACATGCGTTGGAGCAAACGGACACTTGATTTCGACAAGGCCATCATCCCCAACCAAGCGGTCAGGGCTGATACCGATTGTTTCTTCATCGTTCGTGATGAAGCCGACCTTTTCGGTAGTCACTCCGAACTCAAATTCGTAGGCAAGAGCCGCCATGGGCTCTAGTTCGTTCCCGCGTATGATCGCCTCAACGTTTGAGAGATCGGCTTCCATGGACCGCCCCAAGACAATTTCCGCTACCAGGCATGCAGCATAAGCATCCGCCTGCCCTGACAACTTTCCGGTTGGCGTGACGATCTTGTCGAACTCGGAAGCTGTCGGGATACCGGTACGCAGTGCTTTCCACTCAGGAGTGCCCTGGGCAACATTATGGATTTTCATGAGCGTGAGGCTCCATTGATTGCGTTGAGGAGCCCTCTCTTCCCTCTCTCAAACTGAGCTGGCGTCATCGCGTCGACCGTGCGTGTTCCTACCCAGGCCAAAAACTGCCCCATGTCTTTTCCGCTACGCTTCAGCAGGTCGATGATTTCTTCCTTCTGCTCAGCCGTAATAACGTGAGCGGGAGGCTGGCTCTGATACCGGCCATCCGTGTCTTCATCGCAACGGAGGATGTTGAGCAGCATCTCAGCGCAATACCGCTTCCCGTATGAGATCGTTGATCCGAAGCCCTGCAGGGGATTGCGCCCCTGCCCTGCATCCAGAGGAAGTTCGATTTCTGCGCTCTGGGATTGGCCGTTCGAATGGCTGATAGTGTCAATAACCACCTTCGCGCTGCTGCTCTCGGAAGGCCGCGTATTGAATGAAAGGCGCAGATTGTTCTCTGCAAGGATCGGACGAATGACCTTGTCCATGTCCTCCCATTTGGTGAACTTGTATCCTCCCTTTTGTCCCAGCGAGACAATTCCATTGCGTTCGACCTGCGGTATGGCTCCACAAGCAGTCGCCATGGCGGCGCTGAACTCGGCACGTGCCTCACGTTCGATCAACTGGGACTGCATATTAAGCAGTGCCTGCATCTTCTCGATGTCGCAGTTCGGGTTTGCCGCCGCGCTGGCAATTACCTGCATCATGGTTGCGGCCTGCGGAGGGAGATGCCCCTTTTCCGCTACTTTCTGGCCTTTGGGGCGCTCGATGACTTCGCTCATGCTACGTCACCCGTTGGCAGAAGCGGCGTACGCAGGACACGCGTCACGATCCGGGACAGACCAGAAATGGTGCGACCCTTAATCTGCCGGTCAGTATCAAGCGCCAGGTTCGCGGCATCGAGATAACGACGCCAGCGACGGTCATACCCTGAGCGGTCACGGTCTCGAAAGAGCAGCGCGCCCTGCACAAGCGCCTCAAGTCCACCGGTGCGCCTGTCGCTGTGTGCCGATCGCTGGATGATGTCGTCGGTTTCCTGTCCCGTGAGGGCATTTCTTTGCGTGGGGAGGTGATGGCCTGATGGCGCGCATCCGCAGCGTTCATCCGGGACTTTGGACGGATGAGACCTTCGTTGGGCTGCCAGCTATGGCACGCCTCTTTCTGATTGGCCTGTGGAATGAGGCTGATGACAACGGGGTTTTCCAATGGAAGCCCCTCACCCTGAAAATGCGTATCCTCCCAGGAGACAACGCTGATGTCTCAGAGCTTCTTGCTATCATGTAGGAGGCTGGCGTCCTGATGCGCTACGAAACCGAAGGGGCTTCCTATGGCGCGGTGCGCAATTTCAGAAAGTTCCAGAGGCCGGAGCGGCCGAAGCCTGTCCACCCGATCACCGATAAAGTGGAGCAGTTCGTTGCTTTACCATCGAACTCTCACACATGCAGCAAGAAGAAGCATGGATCGGTAGGAGATCAAGCATCGAACAGACGTAAGTCCTTCAGCCATCAAGAGGCGACGGAACAGCCCTCGCTTGATGACGGATCGGTGTCCGAACACCGACAAAACACTGAATTACATGGGCCGATGGAGGAGGGAATAGGAAAGGTAATACACTCTTCGCTTCGCTCAGAGTGTGAGCGCGCGCCTGACGACGCGACCCCCGCCCCCGCCAAAAGCAGTCAACGTCGAAAATCTTAACTCCCGGAAGACTGGCAACCAAGCCCGGACGAGCTCTCCTATGCCCAAGACCTTGGCCTTGATGGGGGTTCTGTGGCCGAAAACTTCCGGTTGCACTGGCGGTCCAAGGGAGAAACGAAACTCGACTGGCAAGCTGCTTTCCAGCTCTGGTGCCGCCGTGAGCAGAGCTTCACAGGCTCCCGCTCAACCGGCGTTCGCTCCGTCTCTCGTCCCAAGACGGCAGCCGACCGGGCCGACGAACACGCGGCCTACATGCTCGAAAAATACGCTGGAGGCTCCCGATGAGCGAGATTGCAATCCTTGCCCCGATGCCGACAATCAGCCGCGCCTTGGGCGCCATGCTTGACCCTGAGCGGCAGGCCGTTCGCTTTGGGCCGATCGAGACGCCGGAGGAGCGAAATGCCCGCATCCGTCGCAACGATCCAGCACCCGGCATGGTCATCCGCCTTCAGCCCGACCCGCCGCCCGTCGAGGTCGTCGCTGAGGCTAAGCGGGTTCTGCCTCAGCTCGAACGGGCCATGACACCCCCGGCCTCCGGCTCGTAGACCGGGGCGGCGCTGAGGATGCTGGAGAAGCTCAACGCTTCGGTCGCCTCTCCCGTCGGTCCCGACACGCTCTGGATGCGGGCCTGCTTCCTTGCCGAGGCTGGGGCCGATCTTCCGGCCGCCGCATGGGATCAGACAGTCGATCGGAAGCTACTCCGAGCGTTCAAGTTCATGCCGTCGGTACCAGCGCTCCACCGGCCTCTTCATAAACGTCTGGCTGAATGACGTGCAGGTCGTGGCAGGGGCCATCTGCCAGAACCTGAACCCCGTGGTCCATGCGGATTATCTGGGTCTTGGGGGTGATTTCGTATTCGCTGATACTCAGGGCAGCGATGATCCGACGTATGAGGGACTGGGTGAGCGGTATGTGCTGACTTTTGTGGAGACTGAAAATGGCTGATGCAATTCAACCCTGGCTGGCCAAAGAGATGCTCCGGCAGGCAGAAGCAACTTGTAAGGCGCGGGTTGACGCGATCAACAAGACACGGGATCGCGCCTCTACTCTGTTGGGATGGTCTGTTGCTGCATTGACAGGATCAATCGCCTTGGCCGCTCGCGGCTTTGATGGTCGGTCGGCGCTCTTGTTTACGGGCTTAATACTTTGCGCTGGATTTGCAGCCGTCTGCTTCTGCTGTGTAGCCGTTTTATTGCCACTCAAACTCGAGCGTATGGCGTTCTACCCACTTGAGGTGGAGCAGATCGCAGCAGACACGAACGCCTCATCGGAAGATGAACTTCAGATCGCACTGGCTGACAAGCTGGCCCTGATCGAGAGTAAAAACGCTGTTGCCCATGAGCGGCGTCAGAGGTGGCTGAAGTGTGCATGGCTCGCCAGCCTCATTACTCCGGCTCTATCATTTGCGGCGCTTGTCGCGTTCAGCTAAGGCCTTTGCTAGATCGGGCGGCATACTATCCATCGCTATGACAGTCCCTCTCCGCTTGAGATCTTCCGCACTCATTCGGTTCGGGTCGCGTTTAAATCCCTCTTTGGGCTTTTCTTCTTTCTTCTCGCCGCTCATGTCTCTCTCCAACCTAAAGACACGACCACACCACCCACCCCGGAGTCCGGTCAAACGGCCGGAACAGCCCTTTAAACCGCCGCCTCCATAATAGCGTCCTGCACAAACTGGTTCAGGCTTACCCCCTTAGCCGCTGCGGCCGTCACGGCACGAGCGTGGATCTCCTCGGGCACCCGGACCTGAAACTTGCCGGAATAGTGCTTTACGGGATCAATCCCCTTCTCGGCGCACATTTCAAGGAAAACCCGCAGAGAGGTTTCCCCCTCGTGGATCAGGCGCTCTACACTGTCCGCATAGAAATCCGCGCCACCGTTCAGGCTCAGAAACTCGCCCCTGAACATGCCGATATCCGGATCAAACTGGATGACGGCCCGGTGGCCGCCGATGGTCATGGTGTTGTTCATGGCTTCACTCCATTCTCTTCAAGCCATTTCCGAACAGAGGCAACGGCGCCCTTGTCAGTGTCCGGTTTCGGGTGCGGCCGGTGAAAAACCCGGACCTCACCGAAAAGGAACACACCGACGCGGGAGCCTTCGTGTTCAGAAATATCGGCACCGAGAGCCGTGAAAAGAGCTTCGATATCACTCCATGCGACATTGCCCGAAACGGGGCGCTTGAAGATCAGTTCCAGAGTGCGGCGGTGCTTGGCTTTCATGTGGATTTTAGTACCGTAATCTGGTACCAATCGCAACCATAAAATGGCACTAGATCATGAAAGGATGACTTTTCTCCGCCCCTTCCCCGTGGCGCGGAGTTCGGTCAAACTTGGGGAGATGGGGAAAGCATATGTTTCTATTCTCTTCTAATGCTGGCAATGTTCCTGCTCTGCCTAGTGAGCGCCAAATGCCAATCTAGACGATAGTGCTATAAAGTCCTTTTGTGCGAGGCTGGATGTTAGATGGAATTTAATTCCGTCTGCAGAAATAGAAACAGGAAATGAGCGATTATATTTAATTTCTTTTGCTAGAAGAAATTCT
>NZ_JBDOBO010000116.1:0-5548 GCF_047723935.1 Gluconobacter sp. | reverse complement strand
CATTTTATACTTCTTAGTTATTTAATTTGAAATTGATCCGGTGCGCGATCATGCAACAGAACGTTGTGACTTGACAATATGACAACGGTTGCAAACATTATGAATGGCTGTTTTTTACACGCATTGTTTGACAGCCGACATTCTGCTTCCCCCCTAAACTGCCTGTCTACTCAAGGAATATGAAGCAGACAGGCGGGATGCGCCGTCATCTCGGTCGTTTGGACCACAAGGTTGTTTGCCAAATAGCGGACATCAGCGCTTCAAAGCCTCGTTGCAGAGATTGTCTGGATCTCACTGATTGCACCTATTGAATGATCCCAAGACACAGACAGGCAACCCATGGACGTTATGGTGAAAATTTCAGCAATACGGAATTGTGATCGGATCATATGACAAGCACGTTCTTATATCCCTTACATACTGCCCCATAGTATGAAAAGGATACTCAAGGGTAGTATATTCGGGAGTAAGCGTTCGTGCCGCACACACCGGCTGAGAAAAAGCGCGTTCTGACCCGCGTGCGCCGTATTCGCGGGCAACTTGATGCGCTGGAACAGGCTTTGGAGAAGGGAACTGATTGCGGTCCGGTGCTGCAACAGGTGGCGGCTATCCGGGGAGCGATCAACGGATTAATGGCCGGTGTTCTCGAAAGCCACCTGCGGGAAGAATTTGTTGAGTGTGCCGGTGATCGTGATGCTGCCAGTGGTTCGATCGAGAATGTGGTGTCACTCGTTCGATCCTATCTCCGGTAATGCCCTCGATGCTGGCTGACAGGTTATTTGGAGAAAAAATCATGAAATCACGGGCCGCAGTTGCTTTCGAGGCGGGTAAGCCCCTTGAGATTGTCGAGATCGATGTAGCGCCTCCTCGTGCTGGTGAGGTGCTCGTGCAGATCACGCATACGGGTGTGTGCCACACTGATGCGTTTACCCTGTCAGGGGATGATCCCGAGGGACTGTTCCCAGCCGTTTTGGGTCACGAAGGCGCGGGAATTGTCATCGAGGTCGGAGAAGGGGTCACCAGCGTTGCCCCCGGCGACCATGTCATTCCGCTTTACACGGCGGAATGCGGTGAATGTCTGTTCTGTAAGTCGGGAAAAACCAATCTCTGCATTTCAGTGCGCGCCACACAGGGTAAAGGCGTGATGCCGGATGGCACGACACGCTTCTCCTACAAAGGTCAGCCGATCCATCATTACATGGGGTGTTCGACGTTCAGCGAATACACGGTTGTCGCCGAGGTTTCTCTGGCAAAAATCAATCCCGCATCCAATCCAGAGCATGTCTGTCTGTTGGGATGTGGCGTCACCACAGGGATTGGTGCGGTACACAACACGGCCAAGGTGCAGCCGGGAGATACGGTTGCCGTCTTCGGTCTGGGCGGGATCGGTCTCGCGGTCATTCAGGGAGCGCGACAGGCAAAGGCTGGCCGGATTTTCGCTATTGATACCAACCCGGAAAAGTTTGAACTTGCCAAAGCATTCGGCGCCACGGAATTCCTCAACCCCAAGGATTATGGCAAACCGATTCAGCAGGTTCTTGTGGAAATGACCGGCTGGGGTATTGATCATACATTTGAATGTATCGGAAACGTCAACGTCATGCGCGCGGCGTTAGAAGCCGCGCATCGTGGGTGGGGGCAGTCGATCTTCATCGGGGTGGCAGGGGCCGGTCAGGAAATTTCGACCCGTCCCTTCCAGCTTGTGACGGGGCGTTCGTGGCGCGGCTCGGCTTTCGGTGGGGTCAAGGGACGCAGCCAGCTTCCCGGCATGGTCGAAGATGCCATGCGTGGCGATATCGAACTTGCGCCTTTCGTAACCCACACCATGCCGCTCGAAGACATCAATACGGCCTTCGATCTGATGCATGAAGGAAAATCCATCCGTTCCGTCATTCATTTCTAAGGTCTGCGTCTCACCGCGCAACATCATTTCCAATGGTTGGAAATTACAGGAGAACGATCATGGCAGTTATTTCCGGTGACGGTGTTTTCTCTCATGTTTTTCTTGGGGCAGTGGATACTGCGGTATCCGCGAAATTCTATGACGCCGCGCTTGCGGCTCTGGGCATAAAAAACCTGGGGCCGTTCGGGCATGGGTGGATTCTGTATGGCCGCGAAAAGCCAGCCTTCATCATTGCACGTCCAGGCAACGGTGAAGCGCCCTCAAGCAACGGTGTCACCATCGGTTTTGCAGCAGCGACACCCGCCGAAGTGGAGGCTTTTCATGCCGCAGGTCTTGCCAATGGGGGAGCCGATGAAGGCGCACCCGGTCCGCGAAGCCACTTACCGGGCGCTTACGCTGCCTATCTCCGGGATCCGGCAGGGAACAAGATCTGCAGTTATACCTTCACGGACGGTAACTGACATGCGCAAAAGGCAGTGAGAGCCATGGAACGCAAGGAAACACACGCCTCTTTTGGGGGCGTGCAGGAAGTCTGGCGACACAAGTCCGTGTCGTTGGGTGTGGAAGCAAACTTCGCGATCTACCTGCCGCCGCAGGCAAAAACTGAAAAGGTTCCCGTTCTTTACTGGCTCTCCGGTCTGACATGTACGGAGCAGAATTTCATTGGCAAGGCTGGCGCGCAACGCGTGGCCGCAGAACTGGGCATCGCCATTGTCGCGTCGGATACCAGTCCACGGGGCGTGGGTGTGGCTGATGACGATGCGTACGATCTTGGACAGGGTGCCGGATTTTACCTCAATGCGACGCAGGAGCCGTGGGCTGTGCATTATCGGATGTATGATTACGTCGTCACGGAACTTCCTGCGCTGATTGAGGCGAGCTTTCCGGTTACGCAGCAGCGAGGCATTGCGGGACATTCGATGGGTGGATTTGGCGCCATCATGATCGCGCTGCGTAATCCTGGCCGCTATCGTTCTGTGTCAGCCTTTTCACCCATTGTGGCGCCAACGCAGGTACCATGGGGTGAAAAAGCATTCAGTGCTTATCTGGGGCCGGATCGTGCCAGTTGGGCAGCCTATGACCCGCTTGAACTTGTGCGGACAGCGAAGGAAAGACTGCCTGTTCTGATAGATCAGGGTCTGGCGGACCAGTTTCTGAAAGAACAGCTCAGGCCAGAACTGTTCCAGGAAGCCGCACAGAATGCAGGGCAGGAACTCATCCTGAATCTTCGTCCTGATTACGATCACAGCTATTATTTTGTAGCCAGTTTTATTGCAGATCATCTCAGATATTTCGTGAGTAAACTACGATGAATAGATTGTCTGTCTTTTGGGATCCGGAATTTTCTGGCTTTGAGTGGAGATGAAATCTGTTAGGGGCATCTTTCAAACTGTGAAATCAGCTGGCAGCTTGCCGTGTGGGCTTGAGCGTACCGTCGAAGAGCATGGACCTTTCGACGCGCCGGAGCATCGTAGGATATCTCAGATGTCATGGCGGAAAGGCGTTTTGAACTTCGATAACGAAACTCCGCAGTTTTGGGGTCATAGCAGGGCCGGCATTGTAAAGCAGATGCATCGGGCGACCAGGAACTCTCCACTGGGATAGAATGCGGACAAGGCGGCCAGAATCAAGTTCGGGCTTCAAGGCCTGTTCAGAACCCAATACTATGCCCTCTCCTGACAAGGTGAGGGCCAATAGAAAGCCCCAGTCGTTGGACGTCACAGTGCCAGAAACCATGACAGATCGTGTGCAGGTCTTTCGTATAAAGTGCCATGCTGTTCGTACAGAATTTGCAGAGTTTTCGTAGACAAGACACTGATGCCGGGCGAGTTCCTCAGGGCTGTCCGGAGCGCCAAATTTTTCGAGATAGGCAGGCGCTGCGCAGACCGTGAGGGAATATGAGGCCAGAGGGCGACTGACGACCGTAAGATCGGGATCTGGCTCGCCAATACGAATGACAGCTTCATGGCCATCCAGCGTCGGATGAACCAGTTGATCCGTAAGGGATACTTGTAATCGTACCTTCGGGAATTTCTTCCGAAAATTATGTAGAAACATGGGGAACATGGTCCGCCCGAAGGTAACTGGTACGCTGACAGCAAGTGTACCACGTGGTTCGCCCAGCGTGTTGGCGGCAAGATTATCAGCACGCTCGACAGCCTTCAGGACGAGATGACATTGCTCGCAGTAAAGACTCCCTATTTCTGTGAGGCTCTGACGACGTGTCGTCCGATGGAGCAGGCGCGTGCCAAGATGACGCTCCAGAGCCTCTATATGTTTGGCCACCATCTGCGGCGATAAGGTCAGACGCTGAGCGGCCGCGGCAAAAGACCCCAGTTCCACAACCTTGATGAAAACCTTCATACTGGTCAAACGATCAAGCATTCATCATCCTCAGTTGTGACTGACATCTTCTATCGACAATTTATCTCTTAAAAAAGAGGAATATGTTGAGCCTGCTGATTGATCGGCAAGCATCTTCTCCGATGGAGCTCTTTAGAATGCCTATTTATCTTGTGCGAATGGATCATCCGGACGGCGACGGGTGGGGGCAGCATGTCGTGGCGCATGTGCTGTATCTCAAGCGCCTCATTCAGGAAGGTAGTCTTGTGGCTTCTGGCCCGCTGAAAGGCACCCCATTGCGGTCAGGTTTTCTGATCATGAAAGGTGCCAATCGGCAGGAGATTGAAGCGATGGTGGCTCGGGATCCGTTCTCGCCGGAAGGTTTGATCTGTGATCTTCGAATTGAAGAGTGGGATCCGCTGTTCGGTTGCCTGTCCAACCTATCGACCGGCAAACCGCCCGTGGAACTGCAATCTCTATTCCCATCCGATGAACACTCATGATCTATGAAATGATTCGCTTTCGGACGGATGTTTTGGGAGTGCCAGCCCTCTCCCGTCTCCTGAAAGCACGGTTCTCGGATACCCTGAATCCTGTTGCGGGAAGCCTCACAGGGGTATGGCGAACGGAGATCGGTGAACTTGGAACGCTACTCCTGCTGCGTTCCTTTTCCTGTCAGGATGCCTTGCTTAAGGCGCGGCACAGAACACTGGAGTCCAGAACGCCCTTCGGTATCAAGATGAACGACGTTTTAATAGAAGCTGAGGCGTTTGAAGGCTTTCCGTTTCTTAAACCCCCGGAGTTTGGTGAATGTGGTGGACTCTATGAAATCCGAACTTACAGTTTAAAAGCTGGAGGGTTGGAACCGACCCTGAAAGCGTGGCAGAGTGCTCTGAAGCCTGCACAAGCCTATACCCGCCACCTGATCACCAACATGTTCGCGCTGGATGGTGCGTCACGCATCTGCCATATCTGGGCCTTCGACAGCTTTGAACAACGCAATATTCTGCGTCAGCAACATTACGCGGACGGACTTTGGCCGCCAAAAGGAGGGCCTGAGCAAATTATTCATGCCCAGCCCTGCCTTTGCTTACCGGAAACTTTCTCGCCATTACGGTGACGACGAAAAGCTCACAAATGTTCCCATGAATGACTGCTTTGCCAGCCTTGTCGCTTGATAACCGACATTCTGTTACCCCCCCCAAAGCTGACAAACTTCTCCTTCCCGGACCATCACTCAGAACCTTGAGAGCAGGATATTCCCCCGACTGCGGGAGCGGCGCTCATACCCACAGCGCCGCA
>NZ_JBDOBO010000115.1:0-5679 GCF_047723935.1 Gluconobacter sp. | reverse complement strand
CTTGGTGGACGGATCAAGGAACTCGGAGCTCTCTATCAAGCGTATCTTGCCCAGAATTTACGCAAGCTGGGCGTCAAAGTCGCGTTCGATCCAAAGACGGGAGCCGCGCGCCTTCCGGATGTGCCGGACGCCGTGCGCGATGCTTTCTCGAAGCGAACTCAGGGAGGCCGCGATGCGGCGCGACACTTTGCGACATCCCAGGGTCTGGAATGGGACAGCCTGACATCTTCACAGCGTATCAGTCTGCTCAAATCTGGTACTCAGGGAGACAAAAGACAGCCCAAATCGGATGATATGGCCGATTTTGCATTCTGGAGGCAGACTGCGGCAGATCTTGGGTGGACTATTCCCGATTTTGTGGGCAATCGCCCGATAACCCCATTGACCCACACTGACCAACGGCTTGACCACGCCCATCATCTGGCTGCCGAGCTGGTTGCGGAACGATTTAGAGAGAGCGCTGTCCTTGATGAAGCCACAGCGCGACATTGCGCCGCGCAGGCCCTGATCGCCTGCGGCGTCCATGCTCCTGAAGACATCGATATCATCATCCGAACAATGCAGACCCGGCCCCTGTTGCTGGACGGCGAGGAAACAAGGCTCATCTGCGTTGAGCATTACAACCGGCGTGGCGACCGCAATTTCAAATTTACTACGGGACTGCATGTCACCCGTGAGCAGGCGGTGATTGAACTGGCACGGAAGGCCGCCAACGATCGGGATGGTGCAATAACTGAGCCAGAAATTGACGCAGCCATTCTCGCGACCGGTCTGGACTTCTCCTCTTCCCACGGACAGGCCCAACGTCGCGCCATGACGGCCCTGGCCACATGCGGACGTCTTTCCGTTCTCGTGGGTGTGGCTGGCTCGGGGAAAACCACTCTTCTGGCACCGCTGGTACAGGCCTGGAAAAGAGCTGGACGGACAGTCTGGGGCACTGCGATAGCCTGGCGCCAGGCGACTGATCTTGCAGATGCCGGCATTCCTGAAAATCAGATCAAAGCCTGCCACCCGCTCCTGCACGGCATCAAAACCGGCAAGATCTCGCTCGACGCAAACAGTTTAGTCATTCTTGATGAACTCAGCCTTCTGAGCACCACCCAGCTTCTCGAACTTGTTCAGGCCCAGGCGGATAGCGGGTGTCGGCTTGTTTTGATCGGCGATCCCCAGCAGTGCCAGGCGGTGGAAGCCGGACCCGTCGTCGACCTTCTGCGCAGAGCGCTTGGACCAGACGCTATCCCGGAACTGGTTTCCAGTGTCAGACAGACTTCTGAACGCGAACGCGCCACGGCTCTCATGCTCCGGGATGGTCAAAGTCGTGAAGCGCTTGACCGCAAACGTGAAGATGGCACGCTTATCCTGGCATCCGGCGACTATTCGGACGTTGTTACGCGTATTGCCGATCTTTGGCTCGAGCGTCATCACGCAGGATACACCGCGCCAGGTTTTTCTCTGACAGTATCCGCTCCGACCAATGCAGATGCCCGTGAGATTGCCCGTGAAATCCGCATCAGACGCCGACAGATCGGTCTTCTTGGAGAAGATCTGGTCCAGATTGATGCCATCGACCAGCATGGCACCACTTATCCCATGACAGTCGCACGTGGCGATCACGTCAGACTTTATGCGCGCACAAATGCCAGATACCCAACCGCCACTCGGGGAATCATCGGAAACAATGGATCCGTGCTCGAAGTCCTTGATGCTGACCAGACAGGACTGACCCTTCGCAACCGGACTGGCCGTGAAGGTTTCGTTGCCTGGACAACGCTCCAGCATCCCCAAAGCGGCCAGATCCGGCTTGGTTACGGGGATGTGCTATCGATTGATGCCACACAGGGCGTGACCTCGACAGAACATATCGAGGCCATGCCGCGTGGTTCGCAGGCCATCAATGCCCATCGAGCCTACACCCAGGGTTCCCGACATCGGGAACGTACGTGGCTTGTGACATCCGAGGCAGCGGAACGTCGTCAGGTCGCAGGACGCCGCGCATTGGGAGATATCCGTCCCATTCGTTCCCGGGATATTCTCGACAATATGGGGCGGAACATGGCGCGTCCGGATCAACGCGAGGGCGCTCTGGCACTTCTGGACAAAGCCCGGGCAGGACGCAACAGTGCGTATGCAACACTTCAGCACGCCTGCCTGACGATTGAACGGACCCGACAACGGACAGGTTCCTCACCCAGTCTTGCCCCTGCCCTTGCTCGCCATCGTCACCAGAAAATCCATGACCTTCTGGCTGAAGCTGTCTCTTCCTCCCTGTCTGCACAGACCGGGCATGCAACGAGCCTTTCAACCGGCGTGACAGATATGGCCACGCATCTCAAAAAAACGATTTCTGACGCTCTGGCGCCGCTCGCGGACACTCTGCCCGCCTTCAGACGCCGCCGCGTACGCCGCTTAGCGCGCAAGAGAGCGGAAGAGCGGCTTCGTCGTCAGGAAACGCGGGGCTGGCGACGGATCGAACGGCCCCTGACGGATGAGGAAATGCCGGACTGGGGAACCCCGGATTATTTCGCCCTGATCGGTCTTTCCGGTTCGAACGACCGCCGCTCGATTGGCATGACCGATGCCTTCGACCTCTACAAACACGCGCTCTGGCGCAAAGGGGACGCCCGACGCGGCAAACCCGTGGGATTAAAGACTGCGACGCGCGAAGTCACACGTCTCTTTCAGCTCACTTTACCAGAGGCGTATTCCAGCAACGGGTCTACAGATCGTTATCAGGATCTTGTCCTCACGCCTCACGGCCAGCCGTCTTCTTTAACCGATCACCTGATAGACGACCTGAACGATATGGAAATTGCGTTTCACGCCTCCGCCAGACAACCAGACAGCAGAGTTTCCATATCCCACCACGCCCTCGTTTCCGCGCTCTCGGCATTTGATCTTGAAACGGTTCTGGCTGTCTGCGATCGTTTTCTGCTCCTGGCCCGCCCTGATGAGCAGCAGTCACCGGGCATTTCGTCCGACAGGACTCTGACCGTCACATCTGAACGGCATCATTCTGGAAAATCGAAAGCTTCCCGCCATGACCGCCAAAGACACTCAGGATACGATCTCTAAGTCCGCGAACAAGAGCCGGGCCTCCCTGGGGAACCCCTGGCAGGACTGGCACATCAACCTTCGTAGCGGCATGACTGTCCGTGATCTCAATCTCCGTCTTCAGGCAGTGCTGTTCACGGCAGAACATTATCGTCATTGCAGACCCTACTGGACCAGGACTTTCGGGGCAGAGAGACCCCTTGACTATGAACCGGATGCAGAAGAGGAGACGATGCTCATCCGAGCGGACCGTGCAAGGCGGTATCGCCAGACGACAGTCACGACCTATCTTCGCCTGCAATATCTGCATGCACAACTGGCGCAGGCCGTCGGACCAGGACGATCCCAATCTGCGTCACAGCAGGCACGGTTGAATTTTCTGAATGAGCGCATGTCCCGGCTTCAGGATATGACAGGTCGCATTGGAGCATCAGATCCTTTTGATTTCGCCGCCCTTCACCGGGGATTGAAGCCCCGTCGCCTGCGACCGGCACGCCTGACGCCGCGGGAAATGACCTTTATCGACTATGAAGAACGGCGCCGAACCCTGCTTCTTGCCGGAGTTTATATCATCGGCCAGGCCGTCCATGTTGCAGCCCGCCTGATCGTCCACCACGGTGATACGATCGATGTGTCCTGGAACCTTCTGGCGCATCTCTTTTCTGAAGCTATCGAACCCGGAAGCAGACGCAGTCTTTCCCACTACCTGATGGACCAAACGTCGGTTCAAATTCATAATGATTTGGAGGAGTTCATCACCGTAACATATCCCCCGAGCGGAGCACCCCCCAAAAAAACGCCGCAGGGGGGGAAGGGATCTTGGAGTAGAACTGTGTTCATGGATCTGAAAAAATATTATGAACCACTCGCTCCCGTGTTAGGTGCCATGCATCTTCTCGCCTGCCACCGGACCGAACCAGCACGCCCAAATACCGGGCAATGGCCTTCTGTCATCCCACCTGAAAGCGGGGCTCCTTCTCTAATGCGGGGTGGTTATACCCTTCTTGAGGATCCGGAAGACGAGGACATGACCTATGCGACGATCGGGCATACCCTGGCCCTAGAACAGATCTTGACCAGTCAACCGCCCATAATCTGTTCGAAAAAGACGTCCCCCCTTCTCACGAGGGAAGCTCTCATTTCGCTGAACGGCGATTTTCAGTCCTCCGCGCTGTCCAACGATACTGGAATGCGCTTCAGAGATAATTCGATCTCTGTTTTTCACGATCCCTTCTCTAATAAGAACTATCATGTGAAAGATCCGAGTTCTCCGTACAAGTCTGAAATTGACAGCTACGAGTATGACAAGAACCAGCCTTTCCATATTCCGGAGTATATTCCACAGCCTTCAGAGCCAGACGATCTCGAGACTCTGCCAGGCCGTGAATGCTCTGCGGATAACCAGGGCCCGAATCCCGAAACAGACGGCGCTGCTTCCGTGTCCGACGATCATGACAGACGCTTTCTGAGTGCCAAGATTCCACTTCGGCTGCCACCGTTACCGGAAAATGTTTTAGCGGCTGCGCTGGCGTATCAGGATCCCAACAAAAAATCTGAAAAATAGTGTCCGGGAAAATCCGGACTCCAGCAGACGGATCCCACTTGCTTCTCTTCAGGCCGAACATAAGTCGCCTGGAGAAAAACAATGACGTGTCAGTATTCTTCCGCTCAAACTTTCCCTGACCTGATTTTGGCGTCTGACTGTAGCAGCGTCATCGGAATATCGAGCCGACGCATACTCCCCTTGATCCAACCTGACGAAGTCATGCATCGCAAGGAAGGGCGGCGGGATCGGGTATTGATACCCGCGAGCGCATGCCGACGATATCTCCAAACAAAGATGGCAGCTGACAAGACGCGCGGTACGCTTGCCGGGGATATGGAAACAGTCCTGCAAAATTATTATTGCATCCCTGCCCTAATAAAGATCGAATACGCGGCAAAATTTTTTGAAACGTCGCGATCGACATTGAGACGCTGCGTCTCGGACAATCTGATCACAAGCCTGCATATCGGTCGGAGTCATTACGTTCTGTCGGAATCTGCCGCTCATCTTTTCCGACAGAGAGCTCCTGATTATGCATGAAAAAAAATCTCGGGATATGGATCGATCCCATCGGGAGCCTGCCGGGATTTCTGACCATCTGCTTCGTACGCTCGCTAAAATTCTCGCACGCCAAGCAGCCCGAGAATGGTATGAGGGTCAGATCAGCCCTGATTTGGACGTTTTCCCACCGCCACCTGACAGAAAGCTGCCGCCATGAAAGTTGCTCTTTATGCGCGTTATTCCTCGGACAACCAGCGGGATGCGTCCATTGAGGATCAACTGCGGGCCTGTCGCGGTTATGCTGACACACAGGGCTGGACGATCGTTGACAGTTACAGCGACCGGGCAATTTCGGGAGCGTCCTTGATCCGGCCTGGGATCCAGGAGCTCATTTCGGATGCCAATGCTGGTCGCTTCCAGATCCTCCTGACAGAAGCCATGGACCGCCTGTCCCGCGATCAGGAAGATATTGCCGGTCTGTTCAAACGCATGAGCTTTGCAGGGGTAAAGATTGTCACCCTTTCAGAGGGTGAGATCAATCATCTCCATATCGGCCTGACCGGCACGATGAATGCGCTCTA
>NZ_JBDOBO010000114.1:0-5679 GCF_047723935.1 Gluconobacter sp. | reverse complement strand
CGTTCAGGCCAGATGATAGCTTATCGCCCTGTCCGAAAAATGGGGACCACCTCTGGGCTCCCTCCTGCTACATTCCTTGTCGAAATGGTGGAAGGTATTCTGGGGTGTTACTACCCGACCCCGCCACGCATGCTGACCCTGAGCGAAAAAATTGTTGCGCAATACGTGCTGCGTGAAATGGTGGGTGGAAGTGTCGCACTGGATTCCACAGATTTTTTTGCGACCGAGGGTGGCACGGCGGCCATGGCCTACGTGTTCAATTCCCTCAAGCAGAACAGTCTCATCAAAAAGGGAGACAAGGTGGCTATCGGCATGCCCATCTTTTCTCCCTATATCGAAATTCCACAGCTTGAAGAATATGGCCTTGAAGTTGTGCCAGTGCAGGCCGATCCAGCTCTGAATTGGCAGTATCCGGAAGGTGAACTGGAAAAGCTGCGCGATCCGGCGGTAAAAATCTTTTTCTGTGTGAACCCCAGCAATCCCCCATCTGTCAAGATGAACGATGCGGCGCTGGAGAAGATTGCATCCATTGTTAAAGAACGCCCGGATCTGATGATCTTGACTGATGACGTTTATGGCACGTTTGCTGATGGCTTCCGGTCGCTTTACGCAATTTGTCCGCAAAATACGATCCTGGTTTACTCTTTCTCAAAATACTTCGGAGCAACAGGTTGGCGTCTGGGGGTAATCGGCATGCATAAGGAGAATGCTATTGATGCGCGATTGGCACAGCTTCCGGAAGAGGCAAAAAATGCACTGGTAAAACGCTATTCCAGCCTGACAACAGATGCCGCAAGCTTGAAGTTTATTGATCGACTAGTGGCGGATAGCCGTGCTGTGGCACTGAACCATACGGCTGGACTTTCGACCCCCCAGCAAGTTCAGATGGTACTTTTCTCATTGTTTGCGCTGATGGATCACGAAGGTCGTTATAAAGCGACGCTCAAGAGCGTCATCCGCCGTCGGGAAGCCGCGCTTTATCAGGAATTGGGAGTAGCGCCAGCAGAGGACGCGAATGCAGTTGATTACTATACTCTGATTGATCTGGAAGACGTCTGCCGCACCCTGTACGGCGACAACTTTGCCCAGTGGATGCTCAAACGTTCCAGCACAGGTGAGATCCTGTTCCGGATTGCGGATGAGACAGGCATTGTTCTGCTGCCAGGCACCGGGTTTGGCGCTACACGTCCATCGGCACGCGCCTCTCTCGCAAATCTCAATGAATTCCAGTACGCGGCGATTGGTCGTTCATTGCGAAAGATGGTTGAGGAATATCACGGCGAATTCGTGAAAACTCAGGAATAATCAAAACTACAGGGCTCCCTTCAAGGATGCTGATGCTGTTTTTAATCACGGGAAGAGAGGGCAGCCCTTTCTCTTCCCGTGCCGGAAAAGTATTCCCTATGTTTTCTAGGCGTGCCCTGCCTCTTTTTGCTGCAACTCTGGGAGTAGCTTCGATTATGCCTGCTTTTTCTCACACAGAAGCCTCAAGCGCTCCTCATGAGATGATTCATCAACAGATAGCGTTACCGCGCGTGCTCGTATTGGCGACTGGTGGCACGATATCCGGAAAGGCCGCCCCTCGGTCCGCCATTGGATACGACGCCGGCGTTGTAACGGGAGAGCAGTTGATTGCTGGTGTGCCGGGGGTCGAAAAACTAGCGCACTTGCAGGTAGAGCAGATCTCCAACATTGCATCCCAGAACATGAACAGCAAAGTCTGGTTCAAAATTGCCGAGCGTATTCAGAAGGCGTTCTCTAATAACGAAGCCGATGCTGTTGTGATCACTCACGGCACTGACACAATGGAGGAGACTGCTTTCTTTCTGGGGACCGTGATTGGAGATGCGCGGCCCGTTATTTTGACCGGCGCTATGAGGCCCAGCACAGCTATTAGTGCTGATGGCCCGGCAAATATGTATGAAGCTGTGAAAGTAGCGGTCGATCCGCAGGCCCGCGGGCGGGGTGTGCTAGTGGTTTTGAATGACGAAGTGCAGTCGGCACGTGGTGTGAGCAAAATGCATACGACGTCTCTTCAGACATTTCGTTCGCCTAATCTTGATCTTGTTGGATATGTTGATCCGGCAAGCGTGCGTTTTATTACTCCGGTAAAGCCTGAGCATCATCTTGCTCTTCCGAGAGATCACAAATTGCCTCTCGTACAGATTGTATATGCCCATGCAGATATGGATGCGCAGCAGATCGACGATGCCGTCAGGCATGGCGCACGCGGCATCGTGATTGCAGGGATGGGGGACGGCAATGTTTCGAGTGATGCCTTGGCTGGCATGGAACGAGCTACGAAGGCCGGCATAGTTGTCGTGCGCTCTACTCGTGTTGGCAGTGGTTTTGTAAACCGTAATGTAGAAGTTGACGATGACCGCTACGGTTTTGTGGCTTCTATGGACCTGAACCCACAAAAGGCGCGAATACTTCTTCAGCTGCTTCTGGCGAATGGAAAAAACACATCAGAAGATATTCAACCCATCTTCAACGCCGGGCTTTGAGTACGGAAATTTTGTATAACGAGTAATTAAATGAGGGCACGCCTTAAGAATTTATTGCGTGTGGATGAAGAATTGTCTGTTAAAAAAGCAGTTTTTTGCTTTCTGGTATTTGCAGGTGGTTTTTCATCTGCACATGCCGGTCAATGGTATACAGGTTCACTTGTTTCCCCGTCTGGCACAACACGCGAAGGAGTTTTGAATGTCGAACCCTACTATTCTTACAGCCAGCCTTTAGGAAGCTTTGGTCCACACGGGCGAACGCTACCAGCGTCTCACCCCTTACAGCGTATGTTTTCAAACTCCACTCTCTGGAAATACGGAATCTCTCAAGACTTCAGTATTCAGATTCATACAATCGTTGATTACGGGTGGAAACATGCTGACGGCCATTCTCATGGCCCCAAAACAGGTGATGTCCCTGTTGATCTGATCTATCGTTTGGTAAGGCCCGACCCAAGACGTTACATTCCTGCCCTTAACCTCTTTGCAGGAATGATTTTTCCTACAGGTGACTACAAAAAACTACACGATATTCAGGATGGGGTAGGGAGTGGCGCTTATGTTTTTCGCTTCGCCTTAACTGCGCAGTCTACTTATACGCTGCCGGGTCATCATGAATTACGTGTACGAGCATGGAACTGGTTTCGGCGGGCAGTTACTTCGGCCACACTGACCGATGAAACAAGTTATGGCACGGCCTATGGTTTCCGGGGGCGTGGCAGGCCGGGAATGAGTGGACAAAGCGGGTTTTCGTTGGAGTATGGCTTGACCCAGAAGTGGGTCTTGGTCATGGATCTTGCGCGAGATTGGTCGAATGGTTCAGTCTTGCGTGGGCACGATAGTAACGGAACTTATGTCAGTAAAATGGGATCTGCTAACACAGATTGGCAAATTGCTCCGGCTTTTGAATACAACTGGAATGCAAACTGGGGCATAATTGCGGGGGCAGTGTCTTATTTTTCTGGTCACAATAAAAATATCCAAGTCTCCCCGCAATTTGCACTTAACGCCATGTTCTAGCTCAAGTTGACAAAAGATCTATACAATATTCCGATACCTGATTCACTTTCTGCTTGTGTTATATAAGGACAAAGAGAGCAGGTATGACACGAGGTAATCTGATAGATCTGGAATGGTTGATGATTGAGCCTTTTCTGCCTCCGGGCGCCAAGGTAGGGGGCGTCCAAGCGGAGATAACTGCCTGTTTTCAACGGTATGCTGCGTGTCGTGCACACAGACTGTCTGGGAGGAGGAGTGCATGAGTCCCACGGCAAGTGGAATTCGGTTTATGTTCGGTTTCCGGTGGGTTGAACAGAGCGTCTGGGATGCCCTCTCGGCTTTACCCTCACAGGGGCGGTAGGTCTCAGACTACAAAGGCATATGTGCCCGGATGGAACTGCCGGTTTCAAATTCCGGGGCCATGCTGGCTGATTGGGTGTATGATAACGACAGTTTCCGTCGGGATCTGCCGCAGCATGGTATCGTGCCGGACATTCTATCACGCAAAGGGCAAAGTGCGCCGCAGAGAATAGACTGGCGGCGTTACCGAGATCGCAACGGCATCGAACGGATGTTCAATCATCGCCGCTAGGCTTTTTGGGGATCAGGTCTTTTGTCAACGTGAACTAAGGAGCGGGGCGCAGACCGTAGAACTCTCCGTACAAAGTGGATAGGGAAGTGCTCTCTTTGGCACGGCAGGATTGCAGTTTCCTGAGAGATAAGTCGGAGGGCGACGACACAATAGCGTGACCTTCCTTCAGTAGCTCCGGAAAGTTTCGAACTTCAACAGATTACAGGCATTAAAAGCCACATCCATCTCATGTGAGGACGCGATGACAGCCACCCGCCGCAATCTTCTCGCCCTTTCGGCTTTGGGAGGCGCAGCCGCGCTGATGCCCCGAAGCGGACAGACCCAGGACGCACAGCATGCTGGAGATGTTACCCCGACTATCGGTGACATTGTGCGTGATACGCTCCCAGTGAATGTAACGCAGACGGGCCAGCGGTTTCGTCCTCCGACGCGCATTGGACTTGGTGGGGTCCCGATTGGAAATGGCTTTGCCGCTGGTACGGATGAAGATGCTGAAGCCACGTTGGAAGCGGCCTGGGCTTTAGGGATACGCTATTTTGATACGTCGCCTTGGTATGGTCTGGGCTTGAGTGAGCGTCGGTTTGGCCATTTTTTGCACACGCGGCCACGGGATGAATTTGTTCTGTCCACCAAGGTTGGCCGATTGCTGACCGCCGCTCCACAGCCGCCTAATGGCACGATGTGGCATGATCCGTCTCCTTTCGCCTACCGCTATGACTACACGGCAGATGGCGTTCGACGGTCAATCGAGGACAGCCTTCAGAGACTGGGAATTTCCCGGCTTGATATAGTCTACATTCATGACCTGTCGCCAGAAAACAAGGATATGGGACAACGTTGGACGACTTATTTCGATCAAGCTGCCAAAGGTGCCATTCCGACGCTGACCAGAATGCGGGAGGAAGGTCTCATCAAGGGGTGGGGGCTCGGGGTTAATACGCCTCAGGCTGTCCTGCGAACCCTTGAGATCGGGGACCCGGATATTGTCCTTCTGGCAACGCAATATTCCATTCTACGGCATGACGAAGCTCTGACGCATACTTTGCCTGCGCTTGCCCCCCGTGGCATTTCGGCCGTTATCGGCGCGCCTTTGAATGCAGGTTATGCTGCCGGACGCAATCGCTATGATTACGGCGGCACTATTCCATCCGGGATGGGGCGTAAGCGGGCGGCGATGGAAGTTATAGCCAAGAAGCACGGAATTGACCTTCGTACGGCAGCACTTCAGTTCGCAGCCGCTCATCCGACAGTCGCAGCCGTCATTCCGGGAGCGCGTAATGCTGCCCAGATGCAGGCCAATGCGAAATCCATGGAAGTCTCGATTCCGACGGCTTTTTGGGATGAACTCAGGAAGAAAAATCTAATTGCGCAGACTGCACCTGTTCCTGCTCCAGTGTAAATACAAACTGGGCAGGTAGAGCGTTTGGTATCGCTTTTTTCTAAGGCATGGAAAGAGGATTAGATCTTTTATTTAGGAGAATATCATTTGTTTTAGAAATACTCGAAAGAGAATAAACCAATATTGAATTGTAATTTGTCAAAATTATTGATTACTAACGATTTTGTTCACTGTATTTCTAT
>NZ_JBDOBO010000113.1:0-5962 GCF_047723935.1 Gluconobacter sp. | reverse complement strand
TCGTTCAGGCCAGATGATAGCTTATCGCCCTGTCCGAAAAATGGGGACCACCTCTTTCCAGCCATAGGTGTAGGACAGATCGTAGTTCCATCCATGGGTGATTTCACCCTTCACACCCGCAATACCCGTGTAGGTATCCGTGGCGGTTTCGCTGCGGCGATTGCCCCACTCACCCATACGCTTGGACATATAAGCGTCTTCGCCGAGCGTGTTGTAGGGGTCATTTGCGGGAATATAGAGCGCCGTTGGCAGCGAGGATGGGTAAATGCTGCCAGCCACCGGAATAGGGGCCATCGTCGTGGACGAATTACGGTGTGCGTAGTTAAAGTTCAGATATGGCGTGAAATGACGGTTGATGTCGTAATGGGCATCAAACGACAGTGTCGCGTTCTGAAGGGAGTTGGTCAGGGACTGATCGTTACCGTAGTTGTAGCGGTCAGCCTTGGAATACGTGTGTAGCGCACCGCTTTCGCTGCCAACGTAATTGCCGCTGTCTGTCTGATACAGGCCACCGGTCGGGTAACCGGACCCGAAGGACAGTCCAGATGCACTCAGAGGGTTGTTGATCTGAACGGGGTTCGCCCAGGAGCGGTTGCGCTGCTGGATGCCGCTCGAGGTCATGTAAGACCCGAAAAGCGTCACGTTGCCCTTGCCATGATCGAAGTTCCAGCCCTTATAGCCGGAAATCATGCCTGTCTGGCCGTCGCCGCGATCAGTGCCAATACCCCCACGAACCGTGAGGTTCGCATCGTTGAGGTCGTGGCGAAGCTTGATGTTGATAACGCCGGAAACAGCGTCAGCACCATAAAGCTCGGAACCGCCATCCTTCAGGATTTCAATGCTGGCAACCTGATGAACGTTGATCGTGTTCATGTCGAAGCAGCTGTTGTTGCCATTGATGGCAGCACGCTTGCCGTCGATCAGAACCAGAACGCGGTTTTGCCCAAGGTTACGCAGATCCATGCAGGAGGAGCCGCCTGTGCCATTGGTCTGGCTATTTGTTGTGCCAGACGAGCCCATGGACGGAAGGCGCTGCAGGTAATCACCAATCGTGGTGGCACCTGTCTGCTCAATCTGCTTGCTGGTCACGATCTGGACCGGGTTCGCGTTCGAGTTGTTGGACGTGCTCAGGGCAGAGCCCGTGACGACAACACTTTCAGAACGGCCTGAATCGATCGAAGTAACGGCACGACGGCGATTTACCTGAGCGGTCAAGGCAGGCGTTGTCGCAGCTGGTGCAGCTGTCTGAACCGGTGCCTGTGTTGTAACCCTGGGCGTGGCAGCCGCCTTGGCGTGCGTTGTTGTGCGATGGGAGGACGCACGGTGATGCGTGCTCGTAGCGGTCTGGGCGTCCGCTGTTGCAGTCGCTTCCAGTCCCATGGCGAGAACGGAAGCGCACAGAAGCAGCTCCCTGCGTCGATTAAGAATCATGTGGGCTCACAGTCAGACTATATTTCTGAGATCTCCTTAGTAATGTTTTTGTCTCAGAACTTTGTCTATCCGGAAATAACCAGCAGGGATGCCATAAAGGCACGCTGTTGCATAATTATCATACGCAGATAACAGTAATACACACTCTGTTTCTTAGTGATTACTAAAGTTAATTAAGGATACATTCCTGTTTCATATCGAAACAATCGTCTGGGCAGAAAGAGACAGCCTGCGGCTCCTCGCCGTCAAGCGACAGGGTGAGCAGGGTTGGTTGTCGTAGGAAATGACGTTGCCTTTGGCGTGCCAATAATCCGGGCTGGATTCCCAACCGCGGTTGCGTTGGCTGGAATATCTTCCAGAACGACGGAAGCCGCGCCGATCCGGGCATTTTCACCAATAACAAGACGGCCCAGAACTTTTGCACCGGAACCGATCATGGCGCCCCGGCGAACGATCGGATGGCGGTTCCCGCTCAGTTTTCCTGTTCCGCCAAGCGTGACGTCCTGAAAAAGGGAGACGTCATCTTCAATGATGCAGGTCTCTCCAATGACGATTCCTGTTCCATGATCGATACTCAGGCGGCGTCCCAGTCGGGCGGCGGGATGAATGTCTATTGAGAACAGTTCGTTTACCCTGCTCTGAAAGTGATAGGCTAGATGTCGGCGGTTTCTCTGCCACAGATGGTGTGAGACCCTATGAGCCTGTAATGCCTGCCAGCCTTTGAAAAACAGGAAAGGCGTGACAAGGTCAGGGCAGGCGGGGTCCCGATCACGGATCGCGAGGATGTCTTCCGCTGCGGCTTCTGCAATTGCCGGAACGTCCTGAAGAATTGACGCAACAAGACGTGTGATGGCCGTGGCCGAAATGGAGCGGTCAGCCAGCTTTGTCCCCAGTAGAGAAGCCAGTGCTGAACTGAAGTCGGCATGATCCCCGATGTTAGTCGCGAAGACATCCTGAATCAGCGGATCATGGCAACTGCATGCCTGGGACTGCATTTCCTGCCAGAGTTTAACAAGATTTACGGTTGAACTCATACGCCCATCGCCTTGCGAACAAAGGCGCGTCTCAGGCGGGGCAGGCGATGAACGCCCGCAATGCCGAGGTCGCGCACGCGCCGCAGAACCGGATTATCGTTGCCAAAGAGACGTTCCAGAATGTCCGTGGCGGCCAGCATGGCCATATTGCCGGGCCGGGCTCGGCGCTGATAGCGGACAAGAAGCTCCCGGCTTCCCGGATCTGTACGTTTGGTATGAGCTTCAATCAGCAGGTCTGCCAGAGCGATGACATCCCGAAAACCGATGTTCAGGCCCTGACCCGCAATCGGGTGAATACCATGGGCCGCATCTCCAACGAGAGCCAGACGCGGCGCAATATATGTCTGCGCATATTGCGCTGACAGCGGATAAATCCAGCGGCGGCCAATGGGTGTGATGGCGCCCAGATCCTCATCGCCCATGCGTGCACGGATTTCGCGGGCAAAGATTTCATCGGGGAGGTCATGGAAGCGCTGGGCCCGGCCTTCGCCTTCTGCCCAGACAATAGCGGACCGATGCGGATGCTCAGCCGTTCCTGGCATCGGCAGTCGGGCGAAGGGTCCTTCGGGCAGGAACTGTTCCAGCGCCACGCCGTCATGGGGCTTTTCATGTGCGATTGTCGCAACGATACCGCACTGATGATAGGGGAGTTTGGTCAGGCCGATGCGGGCCTGGTCGCGCAATGGAGAACGACGTCCCTCAGCGGCGACAGCCAGTTTGGCCGTCACGGTTGAACCCGATGCCAAACGGATCGACACATGGTCCGGGTGGAACGTGAAGGTTCCTGTGTCTGGCGCGCGGACGTCCAGCGTCTCGTATTGTTCAAGCGTCCGGTTAATGGCGAGACGCAGATCGCGTGCTTCTGCCATCCAGCCGAAATTCATGCCTTCAGGGGCATCGTCCACACCGAAATGCAGGAAAAGCGGTGAGGGAGCCTCGTGCGGGCGGCCATCCGAGACGCGGATTTCACGGATCGGCTGGGAAACACCGGGAAGATTGTCCCAGATACCTGCGGCTTCCAGCATCTGGCGTGAGCCTTCCGCAATGGCATATGCCCGGCCATCGAGAGAGGGATCTTCCATGCCTGGGAGCGCCGCACGGTCAATGAGCAGAACCCGTACACCTTCGGCTGCCAGACGACAGGCCAGGGTCGCGCCAACAGGACCAGCTCCGTTAATGCACAGGTCGTAATGTGTCTTGGTCATCGTGCTCATCTCCCTGCCCCTGTCCTACTCCTGTGACGTGTGGAGCGGAAGAGGGCAGGAAGGGGCAGAAAAGATCAGAGATCGAAGCGTGCGTTCAGGAAGACAGCGCGCGGTGTCCCGACAAAGAAGTAATCAGAGGCCAGAAAGCCCCAGTAATGAAGGTTTGTGGCGTTATCGAGTTCAGCGCGTAGCGTCACCTTGTGACGACCAATGCTGGTGCGATAGCTGGCCCGCAGATTGAGCAGCGTATAGCTGGGAACATGGAAGGCGTTGGAACTGTCGCCCCACATTGATGCGGTATAATGGATTTCCGCAGTTGCGGAGAAACCAGGCACGCCCGGGATACGGTCCGTCAGCTGGAACACATTCTGGAACAGCGGAATGCCCTCGATCTTGTTCCCTTTAACGCTGGCATCTGCCTTGCTGTATTTTCCGCCTTCGGCACCAAGGCTATCCGTCAGGGTAATGCCGAATGGCAGATCGACATGGCCGCTGAGTTCTGCCCCCTGATATGTGACTGTGCCGTTCGAGACATAGACATTGTCCGCGTTGGCATACTGCGCGCCACGTGTGATGCGATAGAGCGCACCGGTCAGATCCCAGCTCTGGCGAGCGATCTTTGCACCCACTTCAACCTGATCGGAACGGATGGGCGGCAGAGTTTCACGCGCGTTCTTGTATGTGTCCCCCACGGTCCCACCATTTTCCAGCGCCTGAACGTAGCTGGCATAAATGGTGGTGTCTTTCCACGGATGGAACATCAGGGCGGCAGTCGGTGTCAGTGGCGTAGTGCGTAGCGCTGTTTTCGTGCCGGAAGACTTCCATGTCAGCTGATGGAAATCGGTAAAGCGAATGCCGGCGAGGAGTGACCAGTGTTTATCAAACGTCAGGGTGTCGCTGCCGAAAAGACCGACCTGATCGGAACGATAATTGCGATAGGTCGCGGTGTCCCAGCTTCCGCTATAAGAGCGGCTTGTGATCGGCGAGTAAAGGTTCTGGCCTCCGATATTCACGTAATCTGAGTCGTATGGCAGATATTTGCTAAGTCCCTGCCAGGCCGCTCCCATCGTGAAATCATGCCGGATAAAACCCGTCCGGAACTTGCCTTCCAGAATGGCCTGAACCTGATCGTATTGTGCCCAGCTTCCGGGATTGGTGCTCATATAGGTGTCATAGTTGCCACCCTG
The DNA here is from genome assembly GCF_047723935.1 of Gluconobacter sp. Lineage (NCBI taxonomy): Bacteria > Pseudomonadati > Pseudomonadota > Alphaproteobacteria > Acetobacterales > Acetobacteraceae > Gluconobacter > Gluconobacter sp. The sequence continues at coordinate 1,105 of NZ_JBDOBO010000113.1, read as the reverse complement.
ATCCTGCAGGGACATCCACTCTCCGCGGTAGCGGCGATAGTCCATGCTGTGGCTGTAATCGATGCGCGCGGTCCAGTTCTTTGTAATGTCCCAATGCAGCCCCGTGGAAACGAATAGCGTGTGAGACGTGAACATGCTGGCGGGAGAGGCGGTCAGGTTCTTGTGTCCGCTGATGGCATCGGGAAGACGGTTGCTGCCATAGGCGGACGGATCATCAATAAAGAAGTCCTGCACGCCACCACGGACCTGACGGTCCTGATAAATGGCATCGGCAGTCCACAGCAGGTTGTGAGCGAGCCGCACATCCGTGGACAGGGAACCTGAAAAGCGCGTGACGTGCGATCCGTTATAGGTTTCGCCATTTTCGTGGGTGAGGTTGAGGCGATATCCAACAATATCGTTTCGGAAGAGGCGCCCACCCGTGTCGATGTGCTGACTGCCCACGGCGCCTGAGCTGTATCCGGCATCAAAGGAAAATGTGCGGGCGTCGGTCGGCTTCTTCGTCTGGAAATCGATGATGCCGCCGGGCGCGTTGAAGCCGTACATGAAACCGGAAGCGCCCTTGAGAAGCTGTACCGCCTCGAACGACTCAAGTGGGAGTTCCACGGTCGTCATGAAGAAGGGCGTGCCGTTGATCTTGTAGCCGTTGTAATCATCAAGCGGTACGCCTCGAACCGTGACGGAATAGGCGTTGAACGAATACGTGTCGCCGTTCGAAATGACCGATGCATCCTGTGAGAAAACGCGCGCCAGCGATTTGACCTGCCGCTCCTGAAGTTCTGCTGCCGTCACGACCTTGATCGAAAATGGCGTATCCAGAACACGGCGTGTCCCTAGTGCTCCGCCGTCAGCCTGATGGGCATGACCGAGAACCGTAACGTTTTCGCCTTTTGCGTTGGGTTGCTTGTGGGGCGAAGGGGCAGGCTTGGAGTATCCGTTATGACGGGGCTTTCCTAATGGCTTGTGCCCGGCTTGAGAATGCGCGTCCTGAACGTCTGCTGCCAGGGCAATGGCCGAGGTACCTGACATGAGCAGAGCGAACGAGAGCACAGATGACAGAACGGAAGTGGCGGCGGCCATAAAACTACACCAAATAGTTATAATA
>NZ_JBDOBO010000112.1:0-5967 GCF_047723935.1 Gluconobacter sp. | reverse complement strand
TTATAAATACTGGCAAATATAATTTCAGGTGACAATACGCAACCATGAAAATAAGATCCAGATTAATTTGAAAACAAATACTTTTTCTTCTTGCGAAGGTTGAAGCAAAAAGCGTTTCAGTTATTTCCCCTCAGAATTAAACAATCGTGAGAATGAGCGCCCTTTTGTCGCATCTGACCGTCGGATAATTCCGACTGTGCAATCGAGAAAGGCAACCTTGTCCATCAACCGGAAGATGTCACAAGCGGCGCCATCGGCTAACAGGTGCTTCACCCATAACCAGCGTCTAGGATCATATGTCCTTAATGCAATGTCTGAAATATCCCGCACGACCAGTATTAGTCGGTCATCCATATCGACTACGATATGGCGTTGTCGACCAACGATCTCCTTGCCCGCGTTATAATTATGTGCCTTTGTATGAGAGGGGTTGATACTCTGGCTATCAATTACCCCACTCTACGGACTGAGTTTGCGGCTGACTGCTTGGATCCAAAGTGAACCGGCAGCATCGCCCAGCTACAGCCTTAACCAGTAAGGCAGCACAGCGCATTGATAGGCTTCGTAGAAGTTATTATCCATACGACCTCGTTGTTTTGACGTCTACATGCTGAGTTTGAAACATGCATAAACCTGAGTGATTTGTTCTGGCTGGCGGACTGGCGCCCGTAGATAAAGCTGATCCAAAGGAAGGCTGAGGCGATAGAGACGAAGCCGAGGTAGGGCTGGCCGGTTTTGTCGTATCGGGTGGCGACACGCCGCCAGTTCTTAAGCCTGTTGAACATGCGCTCGATACGGTTTCTCAGCTTGTAGGCATGACGATCGTGGCTGGCGGGGGTTTGCCTCCCGCGTTTGGCCGGGATCACCGGACGGGCGCCGGCGTAGGCGATGTCGGCCCGGATCTGGTCGGCGTCGTAGCCACGATCCGCCAGAAGCTTGTCGAGACGACCGCTGATGGCTTGGAACAATGGCCCAAAGCGCTGCTGATCGTGCGCTTGTCCGGGCGGCAGGACGAAGGCGAGCGGGAGGCCGCGTGCGTCGCAGCGGGCATGGAGTTTGGTTGTGAACCCTCCCAGTGATCGGCCAAGCGCCTCGGCCGAGCCAGCACTATCATGCCGTCGAAGAACCGACTGTTATTTACAGCAGGACGGCAACCGCGCCCCGTCTCAGACAGCAGAAGAGGAGCGATCAGCGCCCATTCTGCCTCCGTCGTCCCGATCGTCTCGTCCAAAGCCATCTCCAAATGGCAGCGTTGAATCAATCTCGTGCAGACCCGTCAAGCTTTGTCCATGAGCGCTAGCAGATGGCGCACCGTACGGCTTTCCGGTCTACCGGTAAAAAAGAGGATGTGGACCGCTTGATCGGCCGCACAAAAGCGACATGAAAACCCGACTTCATGCTATCACCGATGCGAACGGCCGTCCTTTAAGTTTACTCATGACTGCAGGTCAGATCAGTGATTGTACAGGGGCAACGGCTTTGGTGGACTGCCTCCTAAGGCAGAATTGCTTCTGGCAAACTGCGGTTATGACGCTGACTGGTTCAGGGACGCACTGGAAGGGAAGAGTATCAACCCCCGCATTCCAAGGCAGAAATTCCAACCAATGCTCATCAGATACTAGAAATAGAAATACAAACGCTGCAACCGCATCGAAATCATGTTTGGATGCCTCAAGGGCTGGCGACGCGTTGCAACACGCTATGACAGATGGCCCTAATCGACGCGAAGAAGCCAGCTATGGGCCTGCTGTAGGCGGTGAAGTCTGGTGAGTGGAAAAAGCAAAGGCGCATGGGTTCCACATTGCGGGGAGATTGTCTGGCTTGAATTTGACTCACAGGCTAGCAGAGGGCGGGCAGGGCACCGTCCTGCTATTGTACTGGGTCCTGCCAGCTATAAAGCGAAGGCAGGCGGGATGCTCTGTTATCCAACGGCCACGAAAATCAAAGGCTATCCGCTTGAAGAGGCGATCGCTGGCAAGGCAGCGAGTGTCGTTTTGTCTAACGCGGTGAGAAGCCTTGATTGGCGTGTTCGGAATGCGAAACTTAAGGGGAAGGTGCCCCCGCAGGAACTAGAAGCCATCCGTCGACGCGTTCGGCTTCTAGTTGGCTGAAAAGCCTAGAATTTTTCAAAAGTTTCAAAGGCAAAAAAACGCGGGAGCTAGCAGTGCCCAATGGCTATCTATTGAGCAGCAGGCAAGGGGGAATGCTTTCCCCGTTGCTCCCAGGGACTTAGGGAAGGGGTGCTTTGTAGCGGCAGGCATATGGCCTCAGCCAACATGGATCGGGACGTAGAACCAGTTTCATATCCCAAGAGACGAATGGAATATGAGATGGATTGGTTATCGTAAGGTTGTGGACTTCACCATCGAATGGTCGTGCAAGCGCAATCCACCGCTCTCCTTGTGAATCGGGAAGTGAGCGGAAGTCGCGAATATTAACCAAGTGACCGTCTTGATCTTTAATAGTGAAGTCGCGGAAATAGCTATCAGGCCATGCAGGAGGGGGCTCATGCAGGGTCAGCATCCAGGCATGCGAAGCTCCATTGGGAACTTGTACTGGCAGAATGCGAAGACAGGATACCAGAAATACACTTCCCATAACAGCAACTGCCATCCGCCATCGCGACGAAAAGAGTATGCGTAAGCCATGCCAGGCCAGAAACCCCATGGCGGGGAAAAGCCACTTGAAATAATGAACGTTATTATAACGCCACAGGCCGCCCGGAATTAGATCAATGTAGGAAAAGAACAACAGACTGTAAGAAATACATAGTACAGCCAATAGGACATAAGGCAGATCGTTGCGACTACGAACAACCCAAGGCAGCATGGCAATGCCCGTAATGCCGAAAAATAGCCAGTGCATACGCTCCAGCAGGCCTTCGCCATCAGGAAACCACGGGCGTGGTGTTACCATAAGCAAATATGTTTTCCACCACAGAAGATCCGTTCGAAAGCCGAGCTGCTTTGAATGGATCATGTAATCTGATGGCCGAAACCCGTAGATCTGAAGATAGAGAGTAGAAATTATTACAAATACAAAAAGGGCGCCTGCAATAGCGGCGAAAAATTCTTGTATTCGTAGTTCCCGATTCCATAATGCAGTCAAAAAACAACATCCTGCCACCGTTGCAGAAATCAGAATATCTGTCGGCCGGGTGACAGGAATGAGGATTAGCAATGCTCCAAGCAGGATGAATAACGGAATACGATGTGCCGTCAGGCTTCCTTCGTTTCTCAGCAAAGTCAGTCGAGTGCCTAGAGCCAAGGACCACCAGATAAGTGCTGCAGAGAGTGTTGTATTCCAAGGTTCGACCCATACACTTAAAATCTGACTTGGGAACATGGTTGTTCCAATGGCAATTAGCATTCCTGTAAAGGTCGAAATACCCAGACCTTCTGCAAAGAAGACAATTCCACCGGCGGTTATAAGAAGACATAAAAGATCAGGTATCAGATAGACGTGATTTCCCATCCAAACAAAAGGGGCCCCTAAAATGGCATATCCGAGAGGATACCAATGACTGGAAGGTGACAAGTCAAGATGTGCCAGTGCTTGAGCCGACTGGAGATACTTTGACTGATCGAACCAGCCCCACCACCCTTCTGGAAAAGGCGCGCTTGGTGAAGGGCGTGCAGGATTATGTAAATATCCTAAAAAATATATGACAGTCAGGAGAGTCATCCCGATAGCCAAAATATAACGCCGTACGCAGTAATTCTGCCTGTCGGAAAAATTCATATTGATCTTTCGTGGCGAAAAAGAAAAAACTAGATGAAGTCGTTTTATATCATTTTTCAGTAATCTGTTTGGGAGCAGGTAGTGCGAGATAATGCATTCGCTTCTGTTCACGTCGGCCTAAAGTTACACTGTCCAGTATTAGTCCGCATACCATAGACAATGCAGAAATAATCATGCAGCTTGCGGCCAAAAGTGCAGTAGGAAGACGTGGAACAAATCCTGTGTCGATATAATTTATTATAATAGGGATGCCAAGAATTACACCGATTGCCGCAAAAATAAATGCAAAAATTGAAAAAAATACTAATGGCCTTTCTTGCTTTATCAGATTTATAATTGTTTTTAGGATAATTACCCCATCAGAATAGGTGCTCAACTTTGAAGTGGATCCTGGGAGACGTTCGATGTAACTCGTTGATATCTCGCCAATTGGCATGCCTAGGCCGTGTTGACAAAAGAGTTAATCCAGAGTTTTGCGGCGGCGATATTGAGGAAACTCATAAAGGACAGGGCGGTTTTGTCGTATCGGGTTGCAATACGGCGCATCTGCTTGAGCCTGTTGAACATCCGCTCAATGCGATTGCGGTCTCTGTAACGCCGCCAGTCTGTTTTCTGTGGAGCGTTGCGGCCTTTGCGTGATGGAATAATCGGCAGGATCCCATGGAACAGCAGTTCCTGGCGGAAACTGTCACTGTCATAGCCCCGGTCGGCCAGCATGGCTTTGGGGTTCGGGACAGGTAGCTTCATCAGGGCGTCTGTGGCTTTGTAATCCGAGACCTGGCCTCCGGTAAGGACAAAGCCGAGAGGGCGTCCCTGATTGTCACATCGGGCATGGATTTTGCTCGTAAAGCCGCCGCGTGATAGACCAAAAGCCTCCGAATGAGCCCCCCTTTTGCGCCCGTAGCCTGTGAATGGGCACGGACTACGGTGCTGTCGAGCATATGCTGCCAGTTATTGGTCAGGCCGAGGTCTACCAGGGTTTGCAGCAGGGCATCCCACACGCCCTGTTCAGCCCAACGGCGAAACCGGACATAAACGGAGTTCCACTTGCCATAGCGCTCATGCATATCCCGCCATGGACAACCGACGCGCAGGACATGCAGCATGCCATTGAGAAACCGGCGGTTGTCTCCGGCTGGTCGGGCCCAACGTCCGCGCTCAGGCGGCAGAAGCGGACCAATCACCGCCCATTCATGATCCGTCAGATCGCCTCGTGCCATGCCTGTTTTCTCTGTCTGCTATCCCACAGAAACAAAGTGAATCAGATCTCACCCAGATCGTATAGACCTTTTGTCAACGTGACCTAGTTCCAGCGCATGAACGGTAAATTCTGTTTCTGTCTCGAACCCGCTGGAGAGAGCCGGAAAGGACTTTACAAAACGTCGCGAAAACACACGATAACCAGAAAGCATATCGGAAAGACGTCGGCCAAACACCGCTGTTACCAAGCCAGTGAGCACTTTATTACCCAATACATGACCAGGGCGATAAGCGGCTTCTCGATCCGTCACGCGAGCGCCATTCACCATATCCAGCCCTTCGGTCAGGGCCGCATCCAGCATAGCGGAAACTGAAGCGGCCTCATAGGTCGCGTCGCCATCAACGAGCACATAGTAATCAGCATCGATATCCGCAAACATGCGTCGAATAACATGCCCCTTTCCTTGCATACGCTCTGTCCGGACAATGGCGCCAGCTTCACGAGCAACCTGTATAGTCCGGTCACTGGAATTGTTGTCGTATACATAAATTAAAGAATTCGGTAATTCTACTCGAAAATCACTAATTACCTGCGCGATTGAAACCTCTTCATTGTAGCATGGGATAAGAACGGCAATCTTCAGGTTGGGATCAAAAATACTATCTAAAGACATAATAAGAGCACACATCCAAGGAATTAGATATCAATCGGTAGTTTACCTTATTGTTTGCAAATGCTCTACGTGTTCTGTTCTGTTCTGTTCTGTTCTGTTCTGTTCTGTTCTGTTCTGTGTCTTGTTTCGTCGAATTAAAAGCGTGTCGCAAAAAAGCGGTTTGAGTGATTTTTTGCAGAATTTTGCGGATATGGGCGACAATGAGCCATACTTGGGAAGCTTCAAGTGCTGCCTCGACCTTTTTCTCGAGGCGACGACACCTTCGGAACCGTGCGAAGGTCCTCTCAACGATTCAACCTGGAGGGATCGAAGAACTGTTGATGGATGTGCCTGGCCTGTGATTTCTGAGTTT
>NZ_JBDOBO010000111.1:0-6073 GCF_047723935.1 Gluconobacter sp. | reverse complement strand
ATTTTCTAGGGAGAAACTCATGGTTCTTGCTTCTCATCTGCCTGCTTAGTAGTTTCAGAAATAATTATTTTATCATGGTTAAATCCTGATTTCTCCATAATATCTTTTACATTCTTTTTTATGTCGTTGGTAATCTCATCCAGGTATCCGTCTTCTAGAAAATCGCTAACTTTTTTGTGGATTTCTTTTAGACTGTACCCGTTTATTTCAGAAATATTCTTTCCTGACTCCGATGCTGCTGTTAGGGCAACTGTTTGTATAGCCAGCGAAGCAATACTAGCTTTCATTTTTCTAATCAAAGTAGCTAACTGCAATTGGTTCACAGCGAGTGTTGTTATATCTATATCGTTAATAATACCATTGCTTGTGTTTTTTTCTTCTTCGTTCATTTTTATTGCGCTTTCACTTCTATTTTTATTGGATTACTTATAAAAATAAGGCCTTGGGATTGGGTTGGTAGCTGCCCACTACCAAGGCTTGAATAGCTATATCAGGCGCGCCTGCTTGGTCGTGCCCATCATGTGCAGGGATGATGATTGGGGACTGAAAAGCCGGGTCCCAGCTCTGAGGCCATAGAATCACAGTGCCATCTTCTTGGATCTGCACTGCCTTAACGGTCGCCTCATATTCGCCAGTATCGTTGCGCTGCACGGCTATGACGAAATCTCCAGTCTTTGGATTAACTCCGAGATCACCGAAATTGATAACTACGACCACAGACCCTTCGGGGAAGACCTTATTCATAGACTGACCGCAAACTTTGAGGCCGTAGCGATGAAATCCTTTGTAGGCGGTGTCTAGAGGTACGGTGATCGCATACCAATCAATTGCAGGCCATTCGATTGCTTCCCGCCAAAGCCCCGCCTGAACGTCGCCTCGTACCTCGATCTGTGTTGTTTGCGTTGGCTGTACGGTAGGCCCCTTGCCTAGAAGATCATCAGACGAACAACCTAATGCCGCAGCAATCCGCGCAAGCTTTGATGCTTCCGGGTTCTTTGACTTGCCTTTGAGAATATCTCGAACGTAGGTCTCGTTCAGGTCAGCCTTTATCGCGAGAGCTTTTTGTTTGAAGCCCTTCGCGTCCATTCGGCGCCGCAGTTCTCTGGCAATAAAACTATCCGTCATATTGGGAAGTATCCCATAAGCGGACTAATTCAGGCAGATGAGATCTGTCCCAATATTTTTGATTGACGAATTGGGACATATCCCATTACGATCCATTCATGAGCACGAATTCTGCCCTACTTAGGGAGATCGAGGCCTTCACCCGCGGTGCGGGGATCGCTGAGAGCACGTTCGGCCTCCAGGCCGTGAATGATGGAAAACTTGTGCGCCGTTTGCGTAGCGGAGGGCGCACCTTTCGGGAGACGGAAGACAGAATTCGCAACTTTATGGCCAATTATTCACCTGCAACCCGAGCCAAGCGCGCCGCGAAGGAGCCCGCGCATGTCTGATGATACATTCTTCCTTAGCGAAGAGCAGACGCGGAACGCCATGTACAATATGGCGCTCCGGAGCGGGTGGATTGTTAGAGATAGGCAGCATTGTCCCCTGCTTCGCGCGCCGTCTGATATGTCAGATATTGTAGCCGCCAAAGTCGATGCCCTAATTCCGGAATACCGCCTGCGAGGCGCTCTCGAAGTATTTTTTCAGGAAAGCGGACTACATGAACTGCTGACCACTCAGTCTCACCATGAACTCCAGAAATCTCTAATGTCGCTTCTGCTTGACCGTTTGCAGAACCTTCAGGCGCACGATGTACGCTCAGAACTTTTACAGACATGGTTGATTGGGTCTCAGACATCCAGTTCATCCTCTGTGTTGGCAGATGGTGATAGCGGGGACTCGGTTGCCGCCGATCCCCGAAATAACGGTACTCCCGATACTTTCGAGAAGGGAGTCGACGGCGATGCCTGACTTGGTGACTATTGAGGCGTTCATTGTGATCGGCTCGGGCATCGTGATGATCCAGGCCGTCATGCTGTTCCTCGCCTTCATGGCTCCGTTTCGGGGGATGAAGTGATGGCGAAAGTTCCTCACAACAAAATCGACTGGACTCCTCTTTTGCCGAGCGTTTTGGCTCTGATGAAGAAGGGTTTGACTGCTCAAAAGATGGGCGAGGCTTTGGGAGTTTCTGCTACCGCCTTGATGTCGGCGATTGAGCGCCATGCGCCTGCCAAGCTGCGCTCAGAGTGGAAGAAGGGTTTTCGCAAGGCAGGTCATACAAAGCCTGCACCAATCTTGCGCGGGCCTCTTGAGGCCGGATCATCCGTGACGTGGAGCGCGCTATGGAATGGGCCGGTCCCAGCCTTTCCGGAAGACTTCAAGCGCAGCCGGTTGAGCTGACCTCACCCGATGCGCGCGCCTAACTCCTCAGCAACGCGAAGCGCGATGTGGTCCCTGACCTCCTGGCACATGCCACGATGCAGGGTTGCCCATATCCGCGCCTGCACGATCAAGCCGCGAGCCAGTACCGGGTCGTCCAGGTCTTGTTCAAGCTGTGGTGTCTGGGGCGGCATGTCCTCCATCGCTGTTCTCCGTTCTTCGCTCAGTGACATGACGAAGAATGGAGCACGCTGATGGAAATTTCTCGGTTCAATCTTTCCCCCAAAAGTCACGCCCAGATGGTGACGAACGAACAGTGCATTGAGACCGTCAGCGGCGCTCTTCAGGCACGCTACGGGGAACTTCGAAACGCCGCCAAACGCGTGTCACGATCGCGCGGCTGGACGGTGAAAGCTTTCACGAACTGGCTCTACGGCAAGAACGCGCCTCGGATGCATGACCTCATCGTCCTGATGGCTGACGACCCTGCGCTTGAGAGCCGGATCAAAGAAATGGTCCAGGAGACCCGCGAATGTTTGCATTTACAGCAATACAGACAGTGAGGTGGCGTGGGTTCGGCTTTGACCGAGCCACGGGCCTCATTGAGTTACGCCTCGGCCTTGTTGGCCTGGCATTTGTGTCCGGAGACCTCTGGACGAAGCACAAGGCGCTTCGGGTGCAATGCGACGAACTGATGCGCGAGAATGAGGCTCTGCGCGGTGAGGTGCAGCATGACTGACCGCCTGGACCGATTGGACGTGTTCCGCATTTTGCGTGAGACGATCCGAATTAAATACGTCAATCAGCGTACTTTTGCGGAGCGGATGGGCTGCACACCGCAATACGTCTCTGACGTCATGAATGGGCGTCGCGATATTCCGTTGGCCTTTTTGAAGGCGTGCGGAATACGTCAAATCACGTACTTTGAGCGTGTGGAGGCCGTGCATGAAGCGGCCTGAAGATCGTCTGCATGAGCAGGTCTGGGACGCGTTGCGTTACGCGCTGCCCTCCGATGCTGTCTGCACCAGCCACGAGAACCGACAGAACGGCGCTCGTGAGGGTGCCAGGCGCAAGCGTCGCGGTTGCCTAGCAGGCTGGCCCGATATTCAAATCCTGTGGCGCGGTCGAACCTATCTGATCGAATTGAAGGCGCTTCGTGGAACGCTGTCAGATGCTCAGCGGGAAATGCACGCACGCATTGAAGGTGCTGGCGTGTGCGTTGCGGTCTGCCGGTCTGTGGACGGCGTGTTCTCAGCTCTTACGGAATGGGGCTTTGAGCTTCGTGCGGAGGTGGTGGCCTAATGGCTCGCATACGCAGCATACATCCGGGTTTATACACGGACGATGCATTCATGACGCTCTCCATGGGCGCTCGAATGCTCCTTATTGGATTGTGGAGCCATGCGGACGATGGCGGCGGCTTTGAGTGGAAGCCTGTCGTCCTCAAGGCCCGCGTCTTTCCAGCGGACAACATCGACGTAACTGATCTCCTGGAGGAACTGGTACGGAATGATGTCATCCAAAAGTATGATTTTGGAGACCGCAGTTACGGAGCGGTTCGGAACTTCGGCAAGTGGCAGCGTCCTAAAAAGCCATCTCGGTTCGTACCTATGCCGGAACCAGTTCGGAATTACTGCGCCTCGAAAGACATTTGCGCGGATACCGTTCCAGAACTGGTTCCGGCTGAGTGTGGAACTAGTGCGGAACCAGTTCCGAACCAGTACGGAAATTCGTCCGCAGAAGGTAGGAAGGTAGGAAGGGATCTACCTCTCACTACGTTCGAGGACGCGGCTCCGCCGTCGTCGCAAGATCAGGCACAAACCGAAATTGCTCGGATTGATGCTGCAGCTCCCCGACCGGTTGACGCCAGGGATCAGCTTTGGACCCATGGAACCCAGGTCGTTCAGCACTCGACGGGGCTGCCGGTCAAACGCGCCAAGAGCCTGATCGGCAAATGGCTGCGGGATTGCGGAGACAGTGCCGAGACGCTGAACGCAATCCTCGACGAGGCTGTGAGCCTACGGCCAGCGGTGTTCAAAGAGTGGGTCACGAAAGCCATCCAGCACCGGATGCAAACAGGTTTCCGGCAGATCGAGGATCAGTGGGGTCTGACCGGCTACGACATCGACGCCAATGCCAAACGCTTCGAGGAGATGGGCCAATGAGCGACACTCTCGCCCCTCTGAACCGCGACCGCTCCCTGCACATCGTAGGTTGGCTCGGAAAACTGGCACGCACCACCCGTCACCAACAGCGGCTGTCACCAGACGAGACCAAGGCCATGCTGGCCGAGTACGCGGAAATGCTGCTTCGGCGGGACATCCCTGGCTCGGCATACTGTCTCGATGCCCTGAGCGCCGTGACGGAACAGTCCGACTGGTGGCCTGCTGTGGGTGCCCTCGCCCGGATGCTGGAAGAATTCGCCCTCGTGCAGCGGGTTCGCCGGAGCAATGCGAACCAGCCGTTGCAGATCGCAGGATCGACCACGAAGGCCCGCGAGTTGTCCGAGACCGACAAGAACTGGCTTCGGAGCTGGCAGCAGAACGAGCAGATGAACTGGAATCTGCCGAACGAAACGGGCGCCACGGATCAGGAGCGATCGGAACGGCGGAAAATCTGGCTGTCCATGCTTCGGCGCTATTCCCCGGCCGTGCACGAGATGGTCACCGGCGTAGAGGCTGGCAGTCGAGATCCTCGGGATTGGAAGGACACCGATCGGCTAAGTCATACATTGCGCCGGATCAGCGAAGGACCGTTTCAGCCGTCGTTTTTCCGCTGCGTTCAGGCCGCAGTCGGCAAGCATGCTCCGGAAAACATGGGTGTGGTGGTCGAAGCGATGAAAGCTGCGAATGTGCCGCTTCAGGAGCAGCGTACAAATGGGGGTAAGCGCTGATAAGGTTGATGGGGTTGATATGAAGTCGAAACCCACCCTGAGAGCCGCGAGGTTGTCCGTAGAGAGCTTTAAAGTCATCCGATAAAGGTATCCGACCCCAAACGGAAAAAACGCGCTGTGCGGCAAAATACGTTGCGCTTGCGCATGAGGTGAGTTACATTCGGTGCAGATACGAAAAAGGGACGGGATTGAGCCCCCGTCCCTTTTAATTCCACGAGCGTCTGAACCGCCTGTGGAAACACCTAACGCTACGTTAGCGCGTGAATCTTACGCGTTAGCAGCGGTGTCGGTCAAGGCGGTTCTTCATTTCTTCATCAGAAAGAAGAGTTCCCACAATGACCAAAAACAACCGAAAACCGTCGAAAAAACTGACTGATCTAGACGCACAGATTATCATCGCGCGTCTTGCGACAAAGGAATATCAGAACCGTATTGCGGCTGATTTCGACGTTAATCCCGGACGGATTTCCGAGATTAAGACCGGAAAAGCTTTTCCTGATCTTCAGCGCCCCTGGAGGTAATTTTATCGGGGCAGCCCTAGTGAGGCTGCCCCTTTTTTTTGTTTGTGAAGGCAGAAAACTATGAACAAAAAAGCAATAAAAAAGAAAAAAATATGGAATTATATCAAATTATCGGCACTCGTTTTTTCAATTCCAATTTCTGTCGTTCTTTGCATTGTAATGGTTTTCATAATTAAGAATGATTCTGCAGACTCAGTATCTTCTTGGGTATCTTCAGCGGCGGCTGTAGCTAGCGCCATAGCTACTATTGGCGTTGGGTACTTTGCGTATGAAATCGCCCAAAAACAAAAAGATTCAGGTCAAATTAGTGTTCTGATAGATGTTTCGAGGTTTT
>NZ_JBDOBO010000110.1:0-6243 GCF_047723935.1 Gluconobacter sp. | reverse complement strand
CTGTGAATCACAACCGTTCGTCCAGTTCAATAAATTAATAGGTCCTGAGCCTAGTTCGGAAGCGCCGCCCGCCGCCTTGATGGCTTTATCAACAATCGACATGCCGATAACGTTAGCTTTTCCAACATTAATCCGCAAGAAGAATGTTGGAAAATCCATCCCAAGGATTTAATTTTTGTCGTCACCTACCAACATGAAGGACGCAAACACCGTAGGAGCTCGTCTTAAATCCTCCAGACTGGCCAAGGCTGAGCGGGAGGGAAGGCGTATAACTCAGGCAGAGGCCGCAGAGGCTGTTGGCATTAGCCGCAGCACACTCACAGCCTATGAGGGCGGCCACGATATTCCCGGCCGAGATACCATGCGGGCCTTAGCCAATTTTTATGATGTTTCCAGTGACTACCTTCTCGGAGATTCTTCGCCTCTTGCCGCAAATGCGGATGATGTCGCCCATGACGCGGAGGAGAGAGCCCTCCTCAAGCTTTGGCGCGTGATAGGCGAGGAAGAGCGGCGCAGCTTGATGGTCCTGCTTCGCGCGCAGATCGTCGCCAATAATGACGCCGCGTAACCCCTCGCCCTCGACTCTATCAAGCTGTGCCATGGCGTGAGTATGTCAGAACAAAACGAGAACATCAAGGCGATAAAAGGATGGCAATAGGCAAATATTGCTGAAATTGAAATCCAGACCAATCGTCACGTGAACGATATTTGACAGACCAAGCTGCAGGTCTCAAGCGCCATAGGAAACCCTATGGCATTTTAAGTGAAAATTTTAGGATGGTATGATAGATGGATGAAATGAGCACGACATTCCTCTCGATCAACTACGATGGTCCCGCCCTCGAAAGTGGCGAGATGGCGGTCGAGGACTTGGCCCCGGCGTTACTTGCCATGGGGAAGCTGTTCGATGAAGCAAACCGCGTCGTAAATGGTGATAGGTCAAGCCTTTCCGTTCGGGTAAAGGCAGGCTTCGTCCGTGGATCATTTGAAGTTGAACTTCACCTGATCCAAGGCTGGATTGGATACGCGAAAGACCTGCTGACCGGTCAGGACGCTACGGCCCTTGCCGCACTTTGCGCATTTTTAGGGATTAGCGGGAAAGACATTGGAATTGGGCTTTTCAAGCTTCTGAAAATCGCAAAGGGGCGGCAACCTACTCGGGCGCATATCATTGAAGATGGTAATGTGGAACTTGAGTTCCCAGACGATTCAGGGGAGATAATTAAAGTCACAGCCCCTAGGCAGACTGTCGATCTATTCCGGGATGTAAAGGTACGAAGGGCTGCTGCGTATGCGTTTAGACCATTGGAAAAAGAAGGCATTAATGTCATCTCTGTGCGCGTCACTGGAGAGAGCAAAGAGCGCGCTGAAGCTGTTGTCGGCAAGGATGATCTTATATCGTTCAAGTCACCGGAGAACTCCGATAGCCTTATTATAAGCTCACCTTCCACCAGCGCATTTTCCATCGTTAATCTGTCATTTAGTGATGATGGAAAGTGGAAGCTTAGCGATGGGCAGAACGTTGTATGGGCGTCCATTGAGGACGAGGATTTTATAAATGCAGTCAACAGGAATGAGGTATCATTTACGAAGGGAGACATCTTGCTGTGCGATGTCATCGTTCAGCAGTGGCAAACTGATGCCGGACTGAAGACAGAAACGCGGATAATCAAGGTGAAACAGCATCGGCACCCAGCCGCGCGCCAAATTGATCTCCCATTCAGTTAATTTTTCCTAATCCAATCCTGCTTGCCATCCCGGCCCTGCGCCGGGATATTTTTTATGAATAAATGTTAGATTGCCCAACTTTTATGTTGACGCGGAAAGTTAGATAATCCAACATTAGCTCATCAACCACGAAGGTGATGGGCAATGAACCAAACCACTCCACAAAAACCAATCACCCAGCAATGGGATTATGTCGCCACAAGCTGGGCTCTGGCCGCTCTGTATAACCCGTTCGTCCAGCTTGCCATCGGTGCGGCGTTCTGGACCGCGATGATTGCGTACGTCTGCCTCTCCCAGAGCGCGCCCGCCGTGACGGCGGACCTTCTGAACGTCCTATTCGCGCCGTGGAACATCTTGGCAGATCTGACTGGCCTTCCTCGCGCTCCGTATTTGGAGGGTTGAGGGGTGACTGATCCGAAATTCACAAAAGGGCCGTGGGCTTGGTTTGGTAGCGCTGGCGGATGCCCAGATGTTTACCTCGCTACAAAGCACTCTGGGCGCAAATACGTCATGAGCTTCCGGCGGTGGGGTATGCGCGGCGCTCAACCGCAGTTCCGATCTGGCAACGTGCTGGTTGATGCGAGCGAGCTTCTGAAATTTGAGGTCGGTGACAAGTCGATTGTCGGGATTGAAGCAGCAAGAAAAGATACGTCCGTTTATCGGTACCAGGTTCGCGGGATTGATTCTCCGGATGCCCACCTAATCGCCGCCGCGCCGGAGCTTTATGAGGCTCTAGACGCCTGCCTGTCTCTAGTACTGAGCCAAGAATTGCAAGACGGGTTTGAGAGCCAGCAAGGTCATATGGCCCGCGCCGCCCTCGCAAAAGCCCGAGGCGAAACATCATGATCGAAAAACGCTGCGGAAACTGTCGGCTTTGGGGCGACAATTTCTACAAGGAGAAACCTTGGAAAGGGATGTGCTCCGGAGACTGCGCCGCTGATGTTGTCATGGATGTGCCTGCATCATGGAAAAGCAACGCAGGAATGGCCGCCACTGACGGCGAAGATTGCCCCGTATGGCAAGAGATAGCCCCCTGATGCCCCCGCACTTCCCGGCTCGCGGGCCGGGTCATGTGGCCGCATTGGCCGAATGTTTCCCACGAGGGAGTTTGGAAAATGTCTTACAAAAACGAGGCGTACGAGAAGGCGCTTAACGAAGGCATGTTCAGCACTGAGGGGCTGACACCTTTTGTTGCCATCGAGGTGCAGAAATATGAAACGGCAATCGTAAACCTGCTGCGCGTAGCGGATGCGATGACCTTCCCGTTCTTCACTGACAACAGGTTTGCTGCTGTTGAGCTGGCCTTTGCTGAGGAAGCCATTGGCGACATGGTTTGCGCGGTGCGTGAGCTTCACGAAAAGAACCGCATGGAGCGCGGCCTTGTCGCACAAACGCGACATGATGCCATGCGTGGACTGGCGGTGGTGGCGTGATGGATATTGAAACCAACACGCTAGAAGACATCGAGGCCGAAAACGCGCTCATGGCCAGCATCGCAGTAAGCTGGGACGAATATACCCATCTGCATCCGCGCAGAGGTTCTCCTGATGTCCGGCTCCGCACGATTGAACGCATGGAGAAAGCCGTCAGGTCACTGGCTGACAGTGAACGACAGCAGGCCTCTTTCCGTCGTCGGGTTGCCCGGGGCGAGGTGCATTTGTTGGAGGGGGTAGCGTGAGCCTTATTAGCATGCCCGGCATCTACGATCTGCCCGAAGCAGAATACCATGCCGACCCCTGCCCCACTCCCAGCCTGTCCAATAGCGTGGCGCGCATCCTTTTGGATGAAAGCCCCATGCATGCGCATTTTGCTCACCCTCGCTTGAACCCGAACAGGGTTGAGACTGAGGTGACAGAAGTCATGCGCATGGGAACGGCTTTCCACTCCATTTTGCTCAGGAAGGGCGCGCCAGTCGTCGAGGTAAAGTTTGACGACTACAAGAAGAACGCGGCCAAAGAAAGCCGTGACGCGGCCATGGAAAGTGGCATGGTTCCGCTTCTGAGCGAGAACTATGACGCAGTGCACGAAATGTGCAGGCGCGCGCTCATTCAAATGAAGCAGCATCCTGACCTTGAGGGCTTTTTTGCTCCGGGGCAGTCAGAGGCCATTATCGCATGGCAGGAAGGGAATGACTGGTGCCGCAGCATGGTTGATCGCCTGCCCGATGATCTGCACCTCCCTGCCTTTGACCTCAAAGGAACCATGCTTTCAGCATCCCCCCTTAAATGGGACCGGAGGCTGGTGGATGCGTACCGCACTCAGGACCGTTTCTATAACCGAGGTCTGCGCGCAATTGAGGGCAGAGAGCGCCCCTCCATGCGCTTTGTCATTGTGGAGATGACAGAGCCGCATGCCGTCTCTGTGCTGACCCCAGCGCCATCCCTGCAAGCGGTGGCCGCAGAGGATGTTGATCGGGCAATCCAGATTTGGAGCGGCTGCATGCGCTCTGGCCATTGGCCCGGATACGAATACGTGGCGCATGTCGAAGCCCCAGGATGGCTCCTACGCGATCATGAAGAACAACAGTTGCGCGATGAAGCGCTGGAGAATGCACTATGACTTTCACAATCCGCCCAGCCGTACGTGGCAAGATTGGCCTGCTTTTTGGAATTGCAGGCGCGTCAGGCAGCGGCAAGACGTTTTCCGCCCTCACGCTGGCCGAGGGCATCAAGGGGGAAAATGGGAAAATCGCTGTCATTGACACGGAAGCGGGGCGCGCACTCCATTACGCCCCCAAGCCCGGTGATAAAGCTGACCCTGCCAAAGGCACGTTTGACTTTCTGCATCTGGACTTTCCGGCCCCGTTCACGCCCCAGCGCTACATTGAGGCGATCAAGGCGGCGGAAGATGCTGGCGCAACTGTTATTGTTATCGACAGCATGTCTCATGAATGGGATGGCGAGGGCGGTTGCTCCGATATGGCAGAGCAGGCCGCCATTGCAGCGGCTACAGACCGGAACGGTACCTTTCACGCATGGAAGGTTGACGCCATGACCGCCCCAAGCTGGAAGAAGCCAAAGCAGGCCCACAAGCGCATGATGGCGCGCCTTATCCAGACCCGGACACACTTGATCTTCTGCCTCCGTGCGCAAGAAAAGATCA
Source organism: Gluconobacter sp. (assembly GCF_047723935.1). NCBI lineage: Bacteria > Pseudomonadati > Pseudomonadota > Alphaproteobacteria > Acetobacterales > Acetobacteraceae > Gluconobacter > Gluconobacter sp. Next base: position 1,413 of record NZ_JBDOBO010000110.1, on the reverse strand, counting down.
AGTTTGAGAAAGTGACCGATGGGAACACGGGCCGGACGAAGAATGAAATCCGCCACCTTGGCTTTATGCCAATCTGCGAAAAGTCATTCATGTTTGAACTGTCTGGCTCCATGACCATGCACCCGGAAACGCCCGGCGAGCCACGCTACGACCTGCCCCGCAAGCTGAACCATGAACTGCAGGCGATATTCCCTGCCGGAGAACGCATCAGCTTTGATAAAGGCTTGCGGCTCAAGCATTGGGCCGAAACGGGCGAAGATAGGCCGCCAGTCGATAAGATTGCTGAAGGCGTGCGTGACCTTATCGAGCGTATTCAGGACGTGACCACCATTGAAGCCCTGCAGGTGATTACTGCGGATAAAGCGACCATCAAACAGCGGGAGTGGCTCACGAAAAACCGATCAGACCTTGCCGAGCGGGTGGACGATGCGGTGCAGGCCGCCCTGGATGGATTTGCAAGTGAAGATGCCGAGTTTGATGGGGCCGCAGCATGACACAGAAGAAACTAGAAATCATAGGCCCGTACACGCCGGAGCATGAGGGGCCGTTTTGTACGCGTGATGGTAGGCCGGTGCGATTGATAACTAAGGAAGATGGAAGCAAGGAATATCCCGTTGTAGGATATATTGAAGAGGCCGCACATCCTGCTTTGTGGCGAAGCAATGGCGACACCTACCATAAGAGACTGAGGCATAGCGAAAACAATATAAACGACCTCATGAACGCCCGCGAAGTCCCTGTGGCGCGGGAGTTTTGGGTGAATGAGTATAGGAATAGCGGATGGGGCGGAGTGTTTGAGACGGAGGAAAAAGCCGCCGAGTGGAAAGGTTCCTTTAACTTCATCCGCACAATCCGCGTCCGCGAAGTCCTGCCGGGAGAGGGTGCATGAGCGAGAAACCCACCGGCGTGTTCGTGCGGCTGCCGCTGAGTGATGAACAGAGAGCGAAAATTGTTGCAGAAATGATGTTTGCGCCGATCTCTGTATCGGGTGCCTTCGCGAAGGCGGCTTTGCGTATCGGAACACCTGTGACGGGCGGTGAGTTGGATGTAATTGGTTACGCCGATAGCAAGGAAATAGATTCTTTTACCCCAAGTGCGGATATTAACCCGTGTGCGGTTATATTTGCAGAAGAAATTACATCACACAGCATCCCCCTAGTCCGTCAGTCCGATGCCCAAGCCCGGATCGCGGCGCTTGAGGCTGAGATTGTTCGGAAAGACCGGCGCATCGCAGAACTAGAAGGAGAACTGTCGGGATTCCGCGCAGGATTATCTGAACTGATTGCGAAAGAAGTTGCAGCCCTGAAAGGCGGTGCGGCATGAGCGACGAACTGAAAAGCTGCCCGTTTTGTGGTGGAAAATCGCAAGTCATTAAAGGGTATAGGGTAAACATCAAGAGGCCGTTTTACCGAG
>NZ_JBDOBO010000109.1:0-6404 GCF_047723935.1 Gluconobacter sp. | reverse complement strand
CAGGATCGCCCCCAGCTTCTGTCCTGGCTGATGTTTGTTGCAACGGGTCTTGGTCCTTTCTCAGGACAGGCGGTACATTTCCAGCATGCGGCACCGGAAGGTCTGGACTATGCGGTCCATCGATACCGTCGTGAAGCGGAGCGGCATTATCAGATCCTGAACGATCATCTGGAAGGACGATCTTTCATTGTCGGCGATCATTATACGATTGTGGACATGTCGGCCTGGGGCTGGCTGGACCGGGCAGTGCGGGTCATGAAAGGTGAAGACAGGCCGTTGGAACGCTGGCCCAATCTGAGCTGTTTCATGGACATGATGAACGCTCGTCCTGCAGTCGATCGTGCCCATACCATCATGAACGGGCACGCATTCAAGACCATCATGGATCAAGACGCGCGTCAGGCCATGTATCCGACCAGTCTCTTCCCGATGTCAAAAGGAACAATCTCATGAGCGGACCCTTCGATTATACACCCCCAAAAATCTGGACGTGGACGGCACCAAGTGGCGGCAAATTCGCCAGTACGAACCGCCCGACTGCCGGGGCCACCCATGAGCAGACCCTTCCCGTTGGCCAGCACCCGCTTCAGCTCTATTTCCTTGGCACCCCCAATGGCGTCAAAGTCACGATCCTGCTTGAGGAACTGCTTGCTGCCGGTCATACGCAGGCCGAATATGACGCATGGCTTATTCGTATTGGCGAAGGGGATCAGTTCGGCTCCGGCTTTACGGAGATCAATCCGAATTCCAAAATTCCAGCCCTTGTTGATCACAGCGGCGATCAGCCTCTGGCCGTTTTTGAGTCCGGGTCAATCCTGTTGTATCTGGCCGAAAAATTCGGTGCCTTCATCCCCAAGGATATCGCTCATCGGACGGCATGCCTGAACTGGCTATTCTGGCAGGTAGGCAGTGCACCTTATATTGGTGGCGGTTTTGGACACTTCTATGCTTACGCGCCAGAGAAAATCGAATACGCGATCAATCGGTTTGCCATGGAAGCCAAGCGGCAACTGGATGTGCTTGATCGACGTCTCGCGGAAAGCCCTTTCATAGCTGGCGAAGAGTATACAATCGCCGATATGGCCATTTTCCCGTGGTATGGTGGCCTGGTAGAGGGTTGGCTCTATAATGATGCGGCCACTTTTCTGAGCGTTCAGGACTATCCCCATCTCAGGGCATGGGCAGACCGACTTCTGGAACGGCCTGCCGTTCAGCGTGGCCGTATGGTCAACCGGACATCCGGAGACCTCTCAAGCCAGCTTTATGAACGTCATGACGCTTCCGATTTCGAGACAAAGACGCAGGATCGTCTTGGCGACAAGACATAGATCATCGACGTCCGGTTTCTTTCACGGACTTCCAAAACCGGACATGCCACTTTCCCCCCAAATCTGCCTCTTTAATCAGCGAGCGACAGAAAGCAGCTCACTTACCAACGCCGGCCGCTTATCCAATATCGCCGGAAAAATCTAGGCTGGTCCGGTTGGCTGACAACGCCCATGTTCCCAGTTCAGGAGGGTTCCCTTATCTTCGGCCATACTTGTTGTCATCAGGCTTTCGTTTGCGGCGCTTGAACGGCTTCTGTTGATCGTATTCTGTGGTGCGCTCGTCAATATCGCCGCTGCTTTTTTATGCTCTGAAAGTATGCTGACCAATGGGCACAAACCTTTAAAATATCTCCAATAGAAAATTTCATTGAAAGTCTTTCACCATAACCTTTAATAAACATCTTTTTTACGTTCTCTGATAAAGGTTTGCGGCCATGAAGCGAACGGAATTATCCGGTGGTGTCCGTGAGCGGCTGGGAACTTTGCTGTCGATTACGCCACCCGCTGCTCACACGGCGATTGGCCAGCTTTGCCAGGCTGGTATCCTAAGAGAACGAACTGGCTATGCCCGCAATCGAATTTACGTTGCAGATGAAGTGCTTGGCATCCTGAACCGACCCTTTGCAGAAGATCCTATAATTCCAGGCGCAGGTACCCAAGTCTAATGCCCTTGCTTTGATCGTGGTCGGCGAGCGAACAGGGGACCTTACATTTTGTCTTTCGAGTAGTAAAAACTATGTCGTATTATTTCTTATGCCAACTGGTTCATTCTTTTCCGGCGAGGTTACTCTGCATCCATCTCGGATAATACTCTAATCTTGACAGAAGCGTGACAATAAACTAAGGCCCGCGAACGACTGATCCGCTCCAACTATTCAGGCTCGCTTTCACTGACGCAACGGATCCGTTCCTGCGGCCGACCAATACCCGCCATATCCGTTCTCCCTGAAAAGAACGAAGCTTCCGTCCATTTCCAGATTATGTAAATCTATTTGCGGGACAGGACACTAGTCATTACACTCTCGAGAAAAAACTACACCACCCAAGTCAGTGACTAAATATACTGATACATGTTAAATCCTAAAATAAAGCTACATGACTCTTAAAACCGATTAGTGCTTGATTTTTTAGTTGTTTCTGCCCACCTGGATGGATGTAATACTGAAAATCAGGAGAAAATGTTACGCCGCGCATGACATAAATCTGATAGATCGCCTCCAAATTGTAAGTTGATGTCTGAGGAAAAAACGCTCCGTTCGGGATTGGAAGATTTTGCAATGCAAAAAGCCTCTCTGAGCGCGTCAAATTATCGGAGATCTGTGAATAGGCAAAATCAACGCCGATCGCGTCGATGGGTCGTAATTTCCAGAATCCACGATCAAAGATACCGAAGGAATATTGTGCAGAGCGCGTCTGCGTCTGGGGCTTGTTGAAATAGGCAACACCCAGCAGGCTAATTCCCGCATCGGCTGCACCATCAGGATGGTGATAGACCATCTGGTCCAGCAAGGCCCATGCAGCCCATGCTCCATGAACCTCCCGGGCGGGTAGGCCGGTCAAAGCGAAAGCATTACCGTTGCCATCGTAATAGTTATCCCGATGATCTGCTGTATCGTAGGCAAAACCGAATTTATAGTGACCAGGTAATGTATGCTCCCTGCCCCATCGCGGCGCCCAGATGAACTCTACCGGCATGGCTTCACCGTCAATATTAGCCCCATTGAACTTGAAGCCGGTACGCATCTGGGTATTGGTATAGATACTGCCAGTTTCTGTAAAATACACACCAAACTGAAAAATGGTTGTAGCTGACGGGCGAATGCGGAAACGCAGAGCCCAGTTGGCATCAGGGTAGGAAGCGTGGGCCGCGTTGTCTCCCGCAGCCTTTGGATTGCCGCAGAAGGAATTGTTCATGAAATTGCAGTAAAACGGATTGGCAGAGAAATCACTCAGGAATGACATACGACCCGCTGCTATATCCAGGCGATCCTTGAACAGCGTTTCGTCAGCATAGGCATAGACAAGGTGAACAAGGACATTCCCGCCTGAGCCATAAATCTCCTGGCTGGGTGTAAGAAGCATATCCCCAAACATGGGGCTCACGGGAATACCGTAGCGACCGACGACAACAGCGTGCGTCGACAAGCCAGTGCCCCCTGCCAGCCGGCCCCAGTCGATAACGTTTTCCATCGAATATTGACCTGTGTTACTCGCTCCCTTGCTCAGGCCAAGTCCCGGAGTGGGACTGTTGATCATGCCGGACATCTCGTTGACATTATCCAGAACAAGGCTGATTCCATGCTCTCTGAGCCGAGAAATCAGGCCAAACGGATCGACGAGAATTGTTTCGGGCTGTGGCAAGACATCTGTTTGCTTTCGAGCCTGTTCCAACGGCGCCTGGGACATGAGGGAGGGTTGAAGTCCCGTCGCAGTGTCCCCTCCTGTGCCAGACGACGTAATCGACTGAGCTCGTGCAGTACTCAAATAGAAATCAGCGCAGGCCACAATTCCAGAGATGAGGAACAATATCTTAAATCTATGGGAGTGAATAAAGGATGGAATCGTACATCTCCATAGATTAATATTCTCAAGTCAGATACCTGCTGAAGAGCAAATAGACCCTGAGTACTCAGCAGGTACCTGATAATCATTATGAATAAGCTACGGTTAATTTTTTTCTTTGGCAGTGCGGAGATCACTTAAGGTCAGTAGCCAGATCAGGAAGCCTCCGAGTGCAAGGGCACTTCCCACCCACCCCACAGACGTCAGTCCAAAGCCATATGCAATTGCCAGGCCGCCTAACCAGGGACCAACGGCATTGGAAAGATTGAAGGCACTCTGATTCAGTGCGGCTGCCATGGCTTCAGCGCCGACTGCGACTTCAAGCAACCGCGATTGGATGACGGTGCCCAAGCCGCCGCCACACCCAATCATGAACACAACAGGCATCAGTTCCCAGATATTGTGGGCCGAGCCCGCAAATCCTGCGAGAGCAGCCGCATTGACCATCAAAATTCCACCCATTGTAAGCATCATTTTGCGGTCAGCGGCCCAGGCACACGCGACAGTCCCTGTCGTCATTCCCGCGCCAAAAACTGTCAACATGACAGCAATCATCATGGAAGATGCATGCAGGTTTTCCTGCAAAATGGCAGTGAGATACGTATAAACACAGAAAATCCCGCCAAACCCGACCGCACTGATTCCAAGGGTAAGCCAGACCTGACGGTTTTTGAGGCCTCGCAACTGACCCATGGCACTCGCATGTGGACGGGACGGATCGTTTGGCACAACGAGAGCAACAAGCAACGTTGTGATCAGTGCCAGAGCTGCGATCATACCAAAGGACCACCGCCATCCTACCGAATGTCCCAGGATACTGGCGAGTGGAACACCAGCAACCGTGGCGAAGGTCAGAGCAAGCACCACACGTGACACAGCTTGTGTACGTCGGTTCGGAGGAACAAGGGATGATGCAATGATCCCGGCAATTCCAAAATATGCTCCATGGGGCAGACCGCTGATAAAACGGCAGATCAAGAGGAAGCTATAGGAGGGAACAAAAGCCGTTACGCCATTGCCCAGCATGTAAAGAATTGTGAGAGCAAGAAGCGTCTTTTTGTGACTCAGCCGCGCACTCAGGATGGCAATGAGGGGAGCACCAACACCTACGCCAATTGCATATGCAACGATTGCGTGCCCGGCTTGGGGCACTGTTACCTGAAGGTCCTTCGCTATGAGGGGAACAAGGCTCATTGCCGTGAATTCAGCGGTTCCGATTGCAAAATCCCCGAGTGCAAGTGCAAAAAAAATGAGGGACGTCCGAGAAGATGTTGTCGTCATCGGTGCTGAATTCTGGGGAAAAACTGCAGTGGTCATGCGATCTCTGGAGCGAGGGAGGTTTTCTAAAGAAGAATAGCGCGATAACTCGGTAGATGGCTCGAAGCAACGCGACACACCAGATGGTTCGGGGCAGTCAATTCAGTTTCATTACGTTTTAATATCGTTATTTTAACAAGGCTCACCAAAGCGCAAGCTTCAACATGCATAAATCTGCAGGAAATCCGCTAGATGAGTCTGAAATTCTGTGCGCAAGAAAGTATTATAAAAATAAAATGGTCGCGCTATATCGACGAAGAGAAAACACGTAATAAACATCTGTTGGGCACGTCCATAAGGGACTCCCATTACACAATGTACGAATCTCGGAAGGTTGGAAACGCAGATTTTGCACAGATCATCACGATCTCTGATCTAAAAACCCAGATCCTGTGTAGCTCTTAGATGACCCTTCGTTGAGTACAGTTTGATGCCCCGTAGAAAGCTCTCAAGAACGTCGCAGTCCGAACCTGTCTATGAAGTCATTACGGCTGCTCCAGCCCAGAGTTTTGCTTTGACGCGGCATGATTATCCCGCCGACTGTGCCAAATGGAATTATCATCCGGAATACGAACTGCACCTTATTACCGCGAGTAGTGGGCGATATGTCATCGGCGACTGCCTCGGCACGTTTCATGCCCGAAGCCTGTTCTTGATTGGCCCCGACTTACCACACAACTGGTTCAGCAACGTCGACCAGGCCGAGACAGTAAGTGGACGTGATTTGATCGTCCAGGTCCAGCCAGTATGGCTTCAGAGCTTGGTTCAGTTGTGTCCTGAATTTGAAGAGATCACGCGCCTCCTCGATGACGCAGCGAACGGAATTGAATTCCACGGGCCATCGCTGGATATTCTGTGTCACCAGATGGAAGAACTGGAAATTGCGGATCCGGCAGACAGGGTGGCCAAATTCATTTCATTACTTATCAATTTGGCCAGGGCGTCGAGGCATGTTTTGTGCCGATCTTGGAATTCCCAGTCGTCAAAAACATCGGGCTCTCGTGCGATCAATCAGGTCATGCAACTGCTGCTCTCTACTGATTTGAGAACCGTCAAACAGGCGGAGATCGCCCGTCATGTTAAGATGACTCCTTCCGCCTTTTCACGCCTGTTTCAGCAGGCCACAGGCGATACGTTTACTAATTTTGTACGCCGCTTGCGAATCAGCCGCGCCTGTAACCTTCTGATGACCACAGA
>NZ_JBDOBO010000108.1:0-6478 GCF_047723935.1 Gluconobacter sp. | reverse complement strand
ATTGTCATGTCGGCTATGGGCCGTTTCGGGCGGAAAGCGGACCTGCAGGAATCCCCCCAGAGCTGCCTGAGAGACACCACGCAGGCGGCCAGATACCGTGATGAGAAACTGGGGCATTTAATGTGAAGATTTATGCAACGCACACGAAAGTACATTTTACGTACGCGTGGGGTGAGCACCGTTAGAATTCGTGTCATCGCTCCACGCCTCAGTTCGGTACGATTTTCTGCGTCGCCACATCGTAGTGGAAGAGATGTAGCTGCCCGTCCTCGATCAGTTTAACGGCTTGGCCAACGTGTTCTGGCAGCACATAAAACCACTCTTTTGGCGAGATCTTCTTTCCAAGACGATCCACGACGAATAATTCGGCAGGGCGTGCGGATACGAAAAAGCGATGCAGAAGATCCTCAACTTTATGGCGGGAGAGGTTCTTGAGGCTGTATGTGGCGACGATATCCACTGGAGCTAGTAGAAATGTTGGATCGTTACGGGCATCAGCTACACGGCGGGCAACGTCCTGACTGGTCACACCAATTTTGTGTAAGATCATCCGCCGCTCACGAATGGCAGGATCATCTGAGCGCGACCGGGCGACATAGATTGTGCCAGATAGTTCAAGCTGATCGCTCTCCCATTCTGGGTCAACCGGGCCAAGTCCCACCTTCTGCACGGTGCGCGCAGTCTTGTCTTCCGATAAGGACTTCCGGAAGGAAGACATTAAAGGGTCGCTCTCTGTCCCGTTCGAAAAAATGATCCGCAACCGATGATCCCGAGAACCGCCGCGTGAGGTCATCTCTGACTTCTCCGCAATCATGGCGAGCAGGCCGTTACGAATGAAAAAATCCCCTTCTATGGGCTCAATAATGGCCCATTTCTTCACCGCTCTTACTTTTCGCTCTCCCGTCTCCAGAGCACGCTGTACGGCTTCAAAGCGCTCACGAAATTTCTCAAAATCCCGGCAGGGTACAAACTCAGCGCGATGATCGGGTATCACCCGTTCGCTTGAGGGGGTTGTGTGTTGGAAGGTGACGAGTGAGGGATCAACCTCCAGTTCGTCATCATCAAAGATATCATCGAGACTTTCCGGGATGGCCTCCTCAGGGACTTCGTCTTTCCACGAGCGAGGCGGGGCGATTGACTTTTCGTCCAGAAGTCCTAGGCGGTCGGCTGCTTGCATTTTCTCGGTTGGTGAAGTTTTTACAGCGCCCCAAGTCATCGCCAGCTTCATCTCGTCATGGGCAAGTGCCTCTGGGTCCGGCAAGCGGCCGTTCTGCTCGACAAAACGGGTAACGTCCAGCAACACCGCGACGCCACGATCTGTGGTGTTTCCACTTCGGGTACCACGTTGTTTGAGATCCAGAAGACCAAACTCGTCGTGTTCGCTGTAGATGTCATCCAGAGAGGGGCGCACCATTATTGTGCTGCCTCGCGTAGACGCTTGGCTTTTTCGGCTTTCAGCCAGGCAAGCGCTTCGGCCATGCGTTTCTCCAGTGTGTTAGCGGAGTTCACATTGGGCTCGCGGCCTTCTGTCGCGCGAAATGCTTTAATGCGCGGCCATAAAGTCCGTGCTTCGTCTCCACTCATATTCACACGCAAGGCAACCATGGCGGATTGCACATGCGCGAGGATCTCAGCATTCAACGATTTAGACGCGACTTCGAAGCGCTCCTGAAAGACGTTGATGCTATCAATCAACTCAATATCGATGTCCCGAACATTGATAAATTTCTTCACCATCTCCAGCAGAGTGTTCGGAGCACTGTCAGGTGTCTCCTCACCACCATCGTCCCCTTCGCCTGTTGTGGGGGCACCTTCGGTTGGTGGAGCACCAAGCACGGATTGCGCGCCCGTAATATCCTGCTCGGCTTGCTTGCGGGCCAATGTCAGGACGTTCATATGCGCAGCCAGATGCTGGCGAACGGATTCAGCCTCTTCTGTGTCCAACGTCTCGTAACGTCTTTCGATGATATCCGTCAGAACCATTTGCGTTGCGACTTCAGGGGCGGTCTCCGGTGAAAGCACACGGCGATCCATTTCCTGATAGGCCGTCGCCATCAGATCGTTCATGTCCTTTTCACAAATCGCCCGCGCGCGGTCTGTGGGTGGCTCCATGAGGCCTTTAATCCCGATGGTGACATTACCTTCATCATCCGTGCCAATCGGTGCACGAACATCCCCATCTTCCCGCCGGTAGAATTTCAGGTTCGGAGCGAGGACCTGCTCCATCAGCAATGAACCCGAGATTGCTTTCAGCATATCATTCACAGCATCAGTAACCGCGCCCGTTTCAACCCCGGGCTCAGCGACAAGGTTTGTGAACAAGGCGCGAGGCTTCCCGGGCGCATCACGGGTTGCACGACCGATGATTTGCACGATTTCAGTCAGGGAGAAGCGGTAGCCGATGGTCAGAGCGTGTTCACACCATACCCAATCGAAGCCTTCCTTGGCCATGCCAAGGGCGATGATGATATCAACTTTGGCTCTGTCAGCGTCATCATCACGCTTACCATCCGTTCCTCTAATTTCATGGGATAGAGCCGTCTTCACGTTGTTGCGGCCCGGACCATCATCCACTAGATCAGCAATCTTCAGAAGCCGTCCTTCTGCTGTGCGGACCAAATCAAAGCCGGTCTCAGGGTCTCGACCTTCATGCTTTCCCAAGAAATCGAGGATCCGACCCACCTCGTTGTATTTGTCATCAAATGCTTCAGATGAGCCGCGATGCGGGATATGGATAATCGTCTTTTGATTGGGGTTCAGAACGCCCTCAAGGCCGTTGATGTAATTCCCTTTATAGAAATCGTAATTGATGCCGAGTGCCTTGAGGAAGGCGTAGCTCTCCAATTGCTCGTAATAGCTGTAGGTAATCTTGGTGAAGCGGTCTTCGTCTTCCTCCCGGAGAACCGGATCTGAATCCCCACGGAAGTAGCTGCCCGTCATTGCCATGATATGGCATGCGTCACGGGTAATCAGGTTCCGCATAATAACGCCGAGGCGATTGTTGTCCGATGCCGAGACGTGATGGAACTCGTCTATCGCAATGAAGCACCGATCAAACGCTTCGATACCACTGGTCTCAATGACAGCATCAACGCCAAAACGGAATGTCGCATGGGTGCAGACCAAAACCTTTGCGTCGCTTTGTAGGAAAGCCTGAAACGCCTTGACCTTTTCTTTGCTCGCGTCATCGCCTGTCAGGCAGAGATTCCAGCGCGGCTCAACCTCCCAATTTGCCTCAAAGCCGTAGCTCATCAGATCGGTAGAGCGAAAAGAGCCACCGATTGACGTTTCAGGAACGCAAACGATCACCTTCTCCAGCCCCTGATGTAGCAGCTTATCAAGTGCCACGAACATGAGTGCGCGGCTTTTACCCGCAGCCGGGGGGGCTTTGAGAAGGAGAAACTGCGCGGCACGGGCATCGTAGGTACGAGCCTGCATCGGGCGTTGGCCTAATGCGTTCGTCTTGGCTGTTGACGTGCCATAGGTGACGTTGAGCATTTCAACCATGGGTCACGGCCTTTTTCTTTTTACTGGCAGTTTCTAGCGTTTTGATCTTGGCCGCATAGAGCTTGAAGAGTGTTTCTAGGCGTTCCGTGTCGTTGCGGAAGGGACGGCCGATATACATGCTCTCCAGTAGCTCATCGTTTTCTTTGTGCACGGCGCGAAGGTCGTCAGGCATTTTGTCCGGATCGTATAAGTCCGCGATCGTTTTGGGGTAGTGGGAGTAGCGGCATTTCAGGATGCGGCGTGCAGAGGCTGAGAGGGCTTCCAACTGCTTATCCGTGAACTTCGGGACTGGAAACGTATTCCAGCCGAGCGTGTTCGAATAGCGGAAATCGGATTTCAATTTGCCGCAGACAGTACCGATCCAGACGAGATGAAGACGGGACGCAATGAGCGCGATGCACCATTCAGGGGCGTCGTAGAGGACCTGATTGAGGTTTGATGAAATGACGTCAGCGCCCACCCACTCCACCGGAAGGTAGGGTCGGCGCTCTGAAGTGACGCTGGGGACGAGGATGGCGTGTTTTTGGGCAGTGCTTTGTATTTGAACAAACCTGTGCGGTTGATCAGCAAATTCTTGGGTAGACTTTGCGGGACTTTCGCGGCGGCTTGTAGAAACGGCATCCAGTCTTTGAGCGATAAACGGAGATAGCCTCGCATGTTTTACCTCTGAATCCTCGATCCACAAAACATATCTATTCACCCCTTTAACGACTTCTTCAGCACCCATATATTTTCTAACGTATTTACCGAATCCCTCGCTAATAAGTTTTGAGCCCTCATCTGCAGTAAGTATCAAAAATCCTCCGTCACGTGGCATGTTTCCAAAGAGCATTTCTGGGAGGTTAAAAACACTCTTCCGCTCGGAATTAACAAAAATATTTGGTCCGTCTATCAAATAGGCATTAATATTATTGGCAACAGACTGATGATCGCCGTTAAAAATATTTTTTACGCGAGGGGTTTTATTGCGAATCCCAATTATGACGCACATAACGGCGGCATTAGCTTGGGCATTATTTTTCCATTTAAAAGTCTGGTGTGAAAATCCAATTTCTAAGCTGTTATTTAGAATATGGGGCCACAACGTCGATGCCGTTGCTCCCTGTGCTATACTATTGGTCGAAACAAGAGCTGCTGCTGCCCTTCGATTGAGTATGTAATTGGCTGCCTTGATGTACCACGCGCTTACCAGATCCAGTGCTTTATGGTTTTTGATATGATTTTCAAAGACCTTTGCCATGCTGATTTTTTGCTGTTCATCTAATTGCCGTCCACCAAGAAATGGGGGATTCCCTGCAATAAACACCTCCTCCTCCTTAGAGGGCGGAGGGCAAACCGCATCCCAGTCAAGTTGTAGTGCATTTCCAGTGTGAATGCGGGCGGCATCCCTCAATGGTAAGGCGGCAGGGCAACGCCCAAAAACGGCCTTAAAACTCGCATTGGCCTGATATTCAGCGATGAACAGCGCAAGTTTGGCTGTCTCAGCTGCAAAATCCGTGATTTCAATCCCGTAGAAATGGTCGATCTTGATACGCGAGAACATCTCGCTTGTGCCCATGGCATTACGGCCATCAAGCTCTTCCAGACGCTGCATGATGCGCGTCTCGCGTGCCCGGAGTTCTCGATAAGACACAACAAGGAAGTTCCCCGATCCGCAGGCGGGGTCAAACACACGGATGTGCGACATATGGCTCAGTGTTTGCTGAAGCGCGCGAGCACGATCCCAGCCTTTATGGATCTCCATGTCCAGATCATCGAGAAAAAGTGGCCCGATGACCTTCATGATATTCGGCACTGACGTGTAATGCATTCCCAGTTCAGAGCGTTGCTTGGGGTCCGCAACAGACTGGATCATCGAACCGAAAATATCCGGATTGATCTCACCCCAATCCAACCCACAGGCCTCACGCAGATAACCGAAAGCAGAGATATCGAATTTTGGCGCATCAATGGCGCCAGCAAACAGACCGCCATTCACGTAGTCCAGCTCACCGGTCCATGCGGGCAGACCTGTTCGCTCATGCTTGGGAAGGTTCATCGCCCGGAAGGCTGCAATAATCACCTTATGGGCTTCCTCACCTTTATCGCCTGCATAGGTGAAAATCAGGCGGGAGAATTGCTGCTCTGGAAAGATACCGACGTCTTCGGCAAACATACAGAAGATTAGCCGCATCATGAGTTGGTTCATCTCATGACGACGTGCATCTGTTCCCCAGTCGGGATTTGCCCTGATTAACGCGTCATAAAGCTTGGCGAGCTTACCCGTAGCCTTCACATCGACCGGGTTTTCCTCAACGGCGCGATATCGTTCTTTCCCCGCAGCGGGGAGGAAGAAGCCGAACTGATCCCCCAACTCTTTGAAGGCGCAATGAAGTGTTTCGCCCGAAGCAGTATGTTCCGCCGCAATCATCTCACCATCCGTTGCGAGCAGAATGGCGGGTTTGGCAGATTTCGTTTTCTTCGATGCTCTCAACTGCTCAAGAGTAGTGTCGCTCTTTCCGGTTGGGGCCGGTACATAATGAAATCTCTTACCAAACAAGACCCCGCCCGGAAGGTCAGATTTATTGGTCGACCCGTTGCGAAGCTTTGAAATTGCCGCCTGTGAAGCATCTGTTGCTTCAGCAAACGAGAAGGGAAATTCGTCTGCATCAAAGGATGCCTCCACGATCTTGGATAGAGCGTCGTAGATTTCAGTCGGGTTCATGTCGGGCCTTGGGGTGCAGCAGAGTTCAGCAGGATCAAACAACTGGCGATATTACTGCAACCGTGTGTCACATATGACAAGGTAAGCCGGGACGTCAGGAGAAGGACGCCTATGTTTGTGTATCACTGCTTTTGGCTATACCGGCATGAGCCGCCCATGGACTTATGGATAGCCGTTTCACGGTCGCTCGCGTCCTGATGGACAGCCCTTCAGGCTGACCACAGGCGCGGCTCTGCCCACAAGTCCACAGGTTCAACACCAACAAGT